>NZ_BCAK01000010.1:0-35047 GCF_001293905.1 Brachybacterium sp. SW0106-09 | reverse complement strand
CCGAGGACGGCATCGCGGACACCGTCGCCACCGACGAGGCCCGTGAACAGGCCGAGGCGGCGCTGGTCGCCGTGGGGGAGAGGCTCACCGCCGCGCAGACCGCCGCGAGGGAGGCTGCGGGGCTCGCCGCCCGCAGCGCCGGCGTGGCCCAGCGCGCCGGCTCCGCTCGCGAGGCCCTCGCCGCCGCCTCCGCGCAGGTCCGCGCCGTCGGCGAGGACGCCGGGGTCGTGGTGCGCGTCGCCGACCTCGCCACCGGCCGCTCCGCCGACGGCGAGCGGGTGCAGCTGTCGACCTACGTGCTCATGTGGCGGCTGGACGCCGTGATCGACGCGGCCAACGCCCGTCTCGCCCTCTTCTCCGGCTCCGAGCTCGAGCTGCAGCGCGACCGCGGCGCCCGCGGCGCGAGGAAGACCGGCCTGGACCTGCTGGTCCTCGACCGCCGCACCGACCAGGTGCGGGTGCCCGAGACCCTCTCCGGCGGCGAGACCTTCTTCGTCTCCCTCGCGCTCGCCCTGGGCCTCGCCGACATCGTCATGGGGGAGGCCGGCGGGGTGCAGATGGAGACCCTCTTCATCGACGAGGGCTTCGGCTCCCTGGACCCCGAGACCCTCGAGACCGTCGTGCGGGAGATCGGGCGGCTCGCCGAGAGCGGCCGCACCGTCGGGATCGTCAGCCACGTCGGCGACATGAAGTCCCAGATCGCCGAGCAGATCCACGTGCGCCGCGGCGCCGACGCCCGCTCGACCCTGACCGTCACGGCCTGAGACCACCCCGCGTGGGGCGAGGGCTCTTCAGCACCTTCATCGCGAAGCGGGAGGAGACCTTCGAGACACCGCCGCGAGCCGCGGCACGTGGAACCGCTGGCGAACCTGCGCTGAGGACTGCGCCTACCATCGATGCATCCGTCGGACCAGGAGAGCACCATGACCACGAGCCCCCGCCCCTTCGCCACCCAGGCCCCCGCGGCCGGATCGAGGATCCTCGGCACCGGCCACCACCGGCCCGACCGCGTGATGACCAACGCCGACCTCGAGCAGCTCGTCGAGACCAGCGACGAGTGGATCCGCCAGCGCACCGGCATCGAGGAGCGTCGCATCGCGGCCGACGGGGTCGACGTCGGCGACCTCGCCGCGATCGCGGGACGCAATGCGCTCGCCGATGCGGGCGTCGACCCCTCCGAGATCACGCAGGTGATCGTCGCGACCTGCTCCAACCACGAGCGCTCCCCGAGCGCCGCGGGCCGCGTCGCCCAGCAGCTCGGCATCCCCGCGCCCGCCGCCTTCGACGTGGGCGCGGCCTGCTCCGGCTTCGAGCACGCGCTGGCCGTGGCCGACATGTCGATCCGCACCGGCGCCTCGACCACCACCCTCGTGATCGGTGCGGAGAAGCTCTCCGCCGTCACCGACTACACCGACCGCACCACCTGCATCCTCACCGCCGACGGGGCGGGCGCGATGGTGCTGACCGCGAGCGACCAGCCCGGCATCGCGCCGGTCGTCTGGGGTACCGTCCCCGAGCTCGCCGACGCCGTCACCATCAACGGCGAGGGCCCCGCCTTCGCCCAGCAGGGACGGCAGGTGCTCGGCTGGGCGCTGCGCGAGGCGCCGAAGATCTCGCAGCGGATCGTCGAGGCCGCCGGGCTGACCATGGAGGACATCGACGTGTTCGTCCCCCACCAGGCGAACCTGCGCATGATCGAGCCGCTCGCCGCCGCGCTCGGCCTGCGCGAGGACGCGATCGTCGCCGACGACATCATCACCTCCGGCAACACCTCCGCCGCGACGATCCCGCTGGCGATCTCGCGGATGCGCGAGGCCGGGCGGATCCCCTCCGGCGCGACCGCGCTGCTGGTCGGCTTCGGCGGCGGCTTCTCCTGGGCGGGCCAGGTGGTGCGCCTGCCCTGAGGTGCGGCGCTCAGCGGGCCAGCTCGGCGATGTCCTCCGGCATGCCGTCGCCGCCCATGGTCCGCGCCCAGGCCCCCGCCCCGTCCTGGCGCACGGAGGAGTCGCCGTGGTCGGTCGAGAGCACCCACAGCACGTCGGCGCCCGACTCCCACACGACTCCCGGGAAGTAGCGCTCGACGTGCGGGAGGTCGTCGGTCCACACCGGCTCGCCGGACGTGTCACGGATCGTCGGGCGCAGCTCCTCCCCGTCGGCGACGACGATCGCCGTGAACGCCCCCGAGGGCGCGACGACCTCGTGCTCCTCGGTGGCCAGACGGTCGTCGCGCCGGCCGGAGCAGGCGGCGAGCACCGCCGCACCCGCGGCGGCGAGCGTCGCCGGCAGTCCTCGCCGTGTCATCCCTCGTGCCATCCCCGCCCCCCCTGTGGTCTCCCGGCCGATCGTAGGGGACCTCCCGCGCCCGGAGCGGGCCGATAGGATCGACGAGGCCCCACCCGCACCTGCGCCCCGGAGGACCTCGTGGTCGATTCCCTGACCGTCCAGATCATCGTCACGGTCCTCGCCGGACTCGCCTACGCCGTCGGCCTCACCGGCATCATCGTGCCGGTCCTGCCCGGCACCATCACGATCGTCATCGCGACCCTGGTCTGGGCGATCCTGATCGGCGGCTGGCCCGCCTGGGTCGCCTTCGGGATCGTGCTCCTGCTCGGCGCGGCCGGCATGACCGCCAGCTACGTCCTCACCGGGCGCCGCCTCCACGCGGCCGAGGTGCCGATGTGGCCGGTCTACGTCGCGATCGCCGCGGCGGTCGTCGGCTTCTTCGTCATCCCCTTCCTCGGGCTGCCGATCGGCTTCCTCGCCGGACTGTACGTCGCCGAGTCGCTGCGGCTGAAGGACTGGAGGAAGGGCCTGGACAACACATGGATCGCGCTGAAGGCCCTCGGCACCGGGATCCTCATCGAGTTCTCCCTGGCGGTGCTGTCCACGTTCACCTTCGCGATCGCGGTCATCGTGCACTTCGCGACCGCATGACCACCTCGCAGCACCCCGCCGTCCTCGTCCCCGGACTGAAGCGCCTGCTGAAGGGCTCGTGGGAGCAGAAGCGCTGGTTCGTCCTCGCCGTGCTCGGCGCGACCGCCTTCGCGCTGCTCCAGATCGCGACCTCCTCGATCATCGGGTGGGTCACCGAGGACGTCGTCGTCCCCTCCTTCGCCAGCGGCGAGGTCGCCCCCGCGCTCGTCCTCGGCGGGGGAGCGGCGATCCTCGGCATCGCCGTCGCCCGCGCCGTGACCGTCATGGCGCGGCGCGTCTTCGCCGCCGCCGCCCAGTTCGACCTCTTCCGCCTCTACCGCGAGCGGATCGTCCAGGTCTACGCGAAGGTGCCGCTGCTGTGGCACCGCCGCCAGGCCACCGGCACCCTGCTCAGCTCCGTCTACTCCGACGTCGAGGCGACCTTCTTCGCGATGGCGCCCTTCCCCTTCGCGCTGTCCACCCTGGTGATGCTGGCCTACGCGACCGTGGTCGTCGCCCGCATCGACCCGGTGATCCTGCTGGTCATGCTCGCGCTGATCGTGCTGCTGATCATCCTCAACGTGCTCCTGCAGCGCTTCGCGACCCCGATCGCGATGCGTTCCCAGCAGCTGCGCGCCGAGGTCGCCGAGATCGCCCACGAGTCCTTCGACGGCGCGAACGTGGTGAAATCCCTGGGCCGCGAGGACGTCGAGGAGCGGCGCTTCACCCGCGCCGCCGACGACCTGCGCGAGACCGGGATCCGCTTCGGCTACATCCGCGGCTGGTTCGACCCCGCCATCGACGCCCTCCCGAACCTCGGCATCCTCGCCGTCGCCGTGCTCGGCGCCTGGCGGATCGGGGAGGGGCACCTCAGCACCGGGCAGCTCGTCGAGGTCGCCTACCTGTTCACGCTGATGTCCCTGCCGATCCGGTCCTTCGGCTGGGTGCTCGGGGACCTCTCCCGCACGGTCGTCGGCGGCGGCCGCGTGCAGCAGATCCTCGACGTCGAGGAGGAGCGCACCTACGGCCCCGACCCGCTGCCGAGCGGACCCGGCGTGCTCGCGTTCGACCAGGTCTCCTTCGTCTACCGCGACGACCCCGCCGCCGTGATCCTCGGCCGCGGCGTCCGCGAGGAGCAGCTCGCCGTGCGCGAGGGGCATGCCCTGACCGACGTGTCCCTGCGCGCCGACCCGACGGCCGGGACCCGGGTGCTGGCCGTCGTCGGCGCGACCGGCTCCGGGAAGTCCACCCTCGCGCTGCTCGCCGCGGGCCTGGTCCCGCCGAGCAGCGGCACGATCAGCCTCGACGGTGCCCGCCTCGAGAGCCTCACCGCCGAGGCGCTCACGGCCGACGTCGCCCTCGTGCTGCAGCAGGCCTTCGTCATGGACGCGACCGTGCGCCAGAACGTCACCCTCGGCGAGGACATCGACGAGCGGACCGTGCGCTGGGCGCTGCGCGTCGCCCAGGCCGAGGCCTTCGTCGACGCGCTGCCGGACGGGCTCGACACCGAGCTCGGGGAGCGCGGCGGCTCCCTCTCCGGCGGGCAGCGCCAGCGCATCGCGCTCGCCCGGGCGCTGGCCCGTCGGCCCCGCCTGCTGATCCTCGACGACGCCACCAGCGCCTGCGACCCCAGCGTCGAGCTCGCGATCCTCGACGGGATCCGCCGCGAGATGACCGAGTCGACGCTGCTGCTGATCGCCTACCGCAAGTCCACGATCTCGCTCGCCGACCGGGTCGTGTTCCTCGACCACGGCCGCGTCGCCGACGTCGGCCCCCATGAGGAGCTGCGGGCGCGCAGCGCCGGCTACCGCGCGCTGGTGGACGCCTACGACGAGGCCGCGATCTCCCACAGCCTGCTCGAGGCCTCCAAGCCCCCGCCCAGCGACGCTCCCGAGGAGGAGCCCGACCCCGTCACCGGCGCGATCGAGATCCACAGCGCGGGACGCCACCGCCACGAGGAGTCGGTCGCCGACGAGGGCGAGTGCGAGCCGCCCACCCGCACCGGCGGGATCCCCGCGGTCCGCACCGATCAGGAGGCAGGGCGATGACCGCCGCACCCGCAGCCCGCACCTCGTCCGAGCTCGGCGGGGAGACCGCCGCCGACGAGGGCGCGATTGCGACCATCCGCCGCGGCCTCGCCCTCACGCCCGAGCTGCTGCGCGGGCTGTGGATCACCCTGCTGCTGGCCGTGATCGCGACCGCCGGCAAGGTGGTCGTGCCCATCGCCGTCCAGGCCATCCTCGACCGCGGCATCATCGCGCCCGAGTCCCCCGACGTCGCCTTCGTCGCCGGCGCCGCGGGACTCGCCGCCCTCGTCCTGCTCGCGACCGCGACCTGCAACGTGCTCATGAACCGGCGCCTTTTCCGCCTGGCCGAGACGTCGCTGGCGACCCTGCGCAAGCGCGCCTTCCGCCACATCCACGACCTGTCCCTGCTCACCCAGGGCACCGAGCAGCGCGGCGCCCTCGTCTCCCGCGTGACCAGCGACGTCGACACCGTCAGCCAGTTCATGAGCTTCGGCGGGATCATGCTGGTGGTGATGAGCTTCCAGCTCGTCCTCGCCACCGCCGTGATGGCCTTCTACTCCTGGCCGCTCGCCCTCGTGGTGTGGCTGTGCTACCTCCCGATCCTCGTGATCATGGGCTCCCTGCAGAAGCGGATCCGAGCCCGCTACCAGGTGGTGCGCACGAAGGTCGGCGAGATGCTCGGCACCGTCTCGGAGTCCCTCGTCGGCTCCGCGACCGTGCGCGCCTACGGCACCGAGGAGCGCACCCGCCAGGCCCAGGTCGGCCGGATCGGTGCGGTGCGCGACGCCCAGTTCTCGGTGCTGCGCCCCCAGTCCGCGTCCTTCTTCCTCTCGGAGACGGCCGACGGGCTCGCGACCGCCGTCGTGGTCGTGGTCGGGGTGGTGCTCGGCACCGGAGCGCTCGGGATCGACCTGCCCGGCGCCGACCTCACCGCCGGCGGCGTGGTCGCCTTCGTCTTCCTCGTCTCCCTGTTCAGCCAGCCCGTCCGCATGGGCATCGAGATGCTCTCGGAGGCGCAGAACGCGGTGGCCGGGTGGCGGCGCGTGCTCGGCGTGCTCGACACCCCGGCCGACGTCGCCGACCCCGGCGGCGCCATCGACCCCCGCACCGGCCGGCGCGACGCCCCCGTGCCCGGCGCGAGGCCGCTGCCGGACGGGCTGCTCGACATCGAGATCCGCGAGCTGCGCTACCGCTACCCGACCGGCCCCGAGGTCATCCACGGCCTGGACGTCACCATCCCCGCCCGCTCCCGCATCGCGATCGTGGGGGAGACCGGCAGCGGCAAGACCACCTTCGCCAAGCTGCTCACCCGCATGATGGACCCCGCCTCCGGCACCATCGAGGTGGGCGGGGTGCCGCTGCACCTCGTTCCCTACGACTCGCTGCGCTCCCGCGTGATCATGGTGCCGCAGGAGGGCTTCCTCTTCGACACCACCGTCGCCGGAAACCTGCTCTACGGACGTCCCGACGCGAGCGAGGCGCAGATGCGG
This sequence comes from Brachybacterium sp. SW0106-09, assembly GCF_001293905.1. NCBI lineage: Bacteria > Bacillati > Actinomycetota > Actinomycetes > Micrococcales > Dermabacteraceae > Brachybacterium > Brachybacterium sp. SW0106-09. Next base: position 28,617 of record NZ_BCAK01000010.1, on the reverse strand, counting down.
CAGGCGCTGGACGAGCTGGGGCTCGGCACCTGGGCCGAGGAGCTGCCGGAGGGGCTGGAGACCCCCGTCGGCCAGCGCGGTGAGTCCCTCAGCGCGGGGGAGCGGCAGCTCGTCGCGCTCGCCCGCGCCTATCTCGCCGACCCCGACATCATCGTCCTGGACGAGGCGACCAGCGCCGTGGATCCCGCCGCCGACGTGCGCCTCCAGCAGGCGATCGACGGCCTCGCCCGCGGCCGCACCACGATCACCATCGCCCACCGGCTCTCCACCGCCGAGCGCGCCGACCGGATCATGGTGCTCGACCAGGGCGACCTCGTCGAGCACGGCACCCACGCCGAGCTCGTCGACCTCGAGGGCGGGATCTACGCCGGGCTGCACCGGTCCTGGGTCGCGCACCGGGCGGAGCGGTGAACGGTGCGATGAGCGACCCCCTGCACCCGCCGACCCCGCCGATCTCCGCCCGCGACGAGCCGCGCTTCGGGAGCGAGGTGCGCAAGCAGGCGCTCGCCGGCGCCTTTGCGGGGCAGGGGGAGGACTACGACCGGCTGCGGCCCGGGTACCCGCCGGCCGCGCTGGAGGCGATGCTCGCGGCGCTGCCCGGTGTCCCCGCGCTGCTCTCCGGCACCGCTTCGACCTCCGACGGCGCGCCGTCCGCCGATGCCGCCTCGTCGCTCCGCGCCGTGGATCTCGGGGCGGGGACGGGGAAGCTGTCGTGGGCGCTCGTGGAGCGGGGGTTCGAGGTGACGGCGGTGGACACCAGCGCGGCGATGCTGGAGACCGCCCGTCGTCGCGGAGCCCGTGGCGCTCTCGCCACCCGCGTCGCTCCCGCCGAGGCGACCGGGCTGCCCGCGACGTCGGCCGAGCTGGTCACCGTCGCCCAGGCGTGGCACTGGTTCGACGCGGAGGCGGCGTCGGCCGAGGTGCTGCGGCTGCTCGCTCCCGGGGGCGTGCTCGCCCTGGTGTGGAACATGCTCGACGTGACGATCCCCTGGGTGCACCGGCTGTCGCGGATCATGCACGCCGGCGACATCCATCGCGAGGACTTCGACCCCACCGTCGGCCCCGGGCTCGAGCTCACCGAGCGCCGCGCCCTCACCTGGGAGGACCCGATGCCCACCCAGGACGTCATCGACCTCGCCCGCACCCGCAGCTACGTGATCACCGCCCCTGAGGAGCGGCGGCAGAAGGTGCTCACGAACCTCGACTGGTACCTCCACGACCACCTCGGCCACGCCCCCGGGGCGAGGGTCGGCGTGCCCTACCGCACCGACCTGTTCCTGTACCGCGCCCGCTGAGGGAGCCTCCCCGCCGCGTCCTCTACCGTGGAGCCCGTGAACCGCCCCGTCCAACGCCTCATCGTCGTCGCCCTCGCGCTCGTGCTGCTCGTCCCCGTCGGCGCGCTCGGCATCTCGCAGCTGCTGAACCCAGGCGGCCAGGAGGAGCAGGCGAGCGAGAACGCGGCCGATCCCGGCAACCCGGAGAACCGGCCGACGGCCGACCCCGCCGAGCAGCCGCCCCGCCCGGACCTGCCGCGCCCGGAGGAGCCGGCAGAGCTGACCGAGCAGAGCGAGGCCGGGGCCGAGGCGACCCTGACCTACCTGCTCGGGTCCTACGACTACATGATGAGCAGCGGCGACATCTCCGTCTGGGAGGACAAGGTCGACCCGAACTGCCAGGTGTGCGCGACCTTCCTGCAGAACGCCGAGCAGCTCGCCGCCCAGGACGGCTATCTCACCGGCGGCGCCTTCGAGGTGCACTCCACCAGCTTCGCCGGCACCGGGGAGCCGCCCGCGACCGGCACCGTCACCGCGCAGTTCACGCAGGAGGCCTCGATCCTCGTCGACGACCCGAGCCTGCAGGCCAACGCCCTCGACGAGGTGACCGGGCAGCTGATCGCCACGGTCGCCTGGGACGGGGAGCGCTGGCGCGTGACGGACATGTCCATCGCCCCGCCCGAGGGCGCGGCCTCCGACGCGGGCGGCGCAGCGGGCTGACCCGCCCGACGCTCACCGGCTCCGCCCTGCGCGGAACCTCCGATAGTCGGATGCCCCTGTCAGGCGCCTGTGCCTATGCTTCCGGGGCCCACCGGATCCTGCCCGGCCCGGACGGCCCTTCGGAAGGATTCTCGTGACCCTGCTGCGCCTCGTGCTCGGAGGCCTGAAGCCGTACGTGATCTGGGTGCTCCTCGTGGTGCTCTTCCAGATCGCCGGCGTGCTGGCCGCCCTCTACCTCCCCACCCTCAACGCCGACATCATCGACGACGGCGTCGCGAAGGCCGACGTCCCCGTGATCTGGGAGCTCGGTCGGATCATGCTGGTGATCTCGCTGGGGAACATCATCGCGCTCGTCGCGGCGAACTTCTTCGCCGCCCGCTCCGCGATGCGGGTCGGCAAGGACCTGCGCCAGGCGGTCTTCCGCCGCGTGAACTCCTTCTCCCCGCGCGAGCTCGCCGAGTTCGGCACCCCCTCCCTCATCACCCGCTCCACGAACGACGTGCAGCAGGTGCAGATGCTGATCTTCTTCTCCCTGAACATGCTGGTCCAGGCCCCCGTCACGGGGATCGGCGGGGTGATCCTCGCGCTGCGGGTCGAGCCGGGGATGGCCTGGCTGATCGCGGTGATGGTGCCGGTCATGCTCGTCGCCGTCGGCCTGCTCATCGCGCGTGCGGCGCCCCTGTTCAAGCAGATGCAGGGTAAGATCGACGACATCAACGGCGTGCTGCGCGAGCAGATCACCGGCATCCGCGTGCTGCGTGCCTTCGTGCGCGAGGACCGCGAGCGGGAGCGCTACGCCGTGGTCAACGGCGAGCTGACCGAGCTGAACCGCCGCATCGGCCTGCTGATGATCCTCATCAACCCGATCATCATGTTCATCCTGAACATGTCGAGCGTCCTCGTGCTGCTGGTCGCCGCGCCGCGCATCGACTCCGGCCAGATGGAGATCGGCTCGATCACCGCCTTCATCGCCTATCTCATGCAGATCCTCATCGCGGTGATGATGGCGACCTTCATGACGATGATGATCCCGCGCGCCATGGTCTCCGCCGAGCGCATCACCGAGGTGCTCGAGACCGAGACCAGCGTCCACCAGCGCACCGACGGGATCCGGGAGATCGAGGGCCCGATCGAGCTGACCTTCGAGGACGTCTCCTTCACCTATCCCGGCGCCGAGCGACCCGTGCTCCAGGACATCTCCTTCACCGCCCGCGCCGGGCAGACCGTCGCGATCATCGGCGGCACCGGCGCCGGCAAGACCACCCTGATCAACCTCGTCCCGCGCCTGATGGACGCGACCGAGGGGCGCGTGCTGCTGAACGGGCACGACGTGCGCGACCTCGACGCCCGCGTGCTCTGGGACCGGGTCGGCCTCGTGCCGCAGCGGCCCTACCTGTTCTCCGGCACCGTCGCGACGAACCTCCGCTTCGGCAGCCCTGACGCCGACGAGCAGGAGCTCTGGCACGCGCTCACCGTCGCCCAGGGCCGGGACTTCGTCGCCGCGATGCCCGAGCAGCTCGACTCCCCGATCGCGCAGGGCGGCACGAACGTCTCCGGCGGGCAGCGCCAGCGGCTCTGCATCGCCAGGGCGCTCGCCGCGAAGCCGTCGCTGTACCTCTTCGACGACTCCTTCAGCGCGCTGGACCTCACCACCGATGCGCGACTGCGCGCCGCGCTCGTGCCCGAGACCCGCGACGCGCTCCAGCTCGTGGTCGCCCAGCGCGTCTCCACCATCACCGGCGCGGATCTGATCCTCGTGCTGGACAACGGCAGGATCGTCGGGCAGGGCACCCATGCCGAGCTGCTGGAGGGCTCGGAGACGTACCGCGAGATCGTCCGCAGCCAGGGCGTCGAGGAGGAGGTGGCGTGATGAGCACCGCGGAGAGCACCCCCGCCGAGAGCCCGGCCGACGAGATCGCCGCGGAGAAGGACGCCGAGCGCGGACTGCGCCCGGGCCAGAGCGCGAAGGACTTCTGGCCCTCGACGAAGCGCCTGCTGCGCGAGATGGGCCCCGAGCGGGCGTACCTGATCGCCGCGATCCTCGTCGGCGTCGTGTCCGTGGGCTTCTCCGTGGTGGGGCCGAGGATCCTCGGCCGCGCGACCGACATCATCTTCACGGGCCTGATCTCGAAGGGCCTGCCCGCCGGTGCCGACCCCGACCAGGTCATCGAGGGCCTGCGCGCGCAGGGCCAGGAGCAGTTCGCGGACATGCTCTCGGGGATGACCCTCACCCCCGGCGAGGGCATCGACTTCGGCGCGCTGTACCAGACCCTCGGCCTGGCCGTCGGCCTCTTCGCCGTCTCCGCGCTGCTGATGTGGCTGCAGGGCGTGGCGCTGAACCGGATCCTGGTGCGGATGGTCTCCCGGCTGCGCCGCGACGTCGAGGAGAAGCTGCACCGCCTGCCGCTGAAGTACTTCGACCGGATGAAGCGCGGCGAGATCCTCTCCCGCGTCACCAACGACATCGACAACATCCAGAACACCCTGATGAACACCGTCACGGGGCTGGTGAACTCGATCCTCACCGTGCTCGGCGTGCTGGTGATGATGCTGATGATCTCGTGGCAGCTCTCGCTGATCGCGCTCGCCGTGATCCCCGTGGCGCTCGTGCTCACCGGCGTCGTCGGCTCGCGGGCGCAGAAGCTGTTCGCCCAGCAGTGGGACGCGACGGGCGTGGTGAACTCCGAGGTCGAGGAGGCCTACACCGGGCACGCTCTGGTGACCGTCTTCGGCCGCCGCGAGGAGGTCGCCGCCCGCTTCGAGGAGAAGAACGACCGCCTGTTCCGCGCCACCTTCGGCGCCCAGTTCGTCTCCTCCCTGATCATGCCGCTGATGATGTTCGTGGGGAACCTGAGCTATGTCGTCGTCGCGATCGTGGGCGGTCTGCGGATCATCTCCGGCCAGCTCACCCTCGGCGACGTGCAGGCCTTCATCCAGTACTCCCGCCAGTTCACACAGCCACTCTCGCAGGTCGCCTCGATGGCGACGATGCTGCAGTCCGGCGTGGCCAGCGCCGAGCGGGTCTTCGAGCTGCTGGACGCCGAGGAGCAGGAGCCCGAGACCACACAGATCACCGCTGCGGCCGGGATCCGCGAGGGGCGCGTCGAGTTCGAGCACGTCCGCTTCTCCTACAGCCCCGACCGCGAGCTGATCCGGGACCTCTCGCTCGTCGCCGACCCGGGCCACACCGTCGCGATCGTCGGGCCGACGGGGGCCGGGAAGACGACGCTGGTGAACCTCGTGATGCGGTTCTACGAGATCGACGGCGGACGGATCACCATCGACGGGATCGACATCCGCGACCTCACCCGCGCCCAGCTGCGCGAGCGCACCGGCATGGTCCTCCAGGACACCTGGCTGTTCAAGGGCACCCTGCGCGAGAACATCCGCTACGGGCGGCTGGACGCGACCGACGACGAGGTGATCGAGGCCGCCGTCGCCACCCACGTCGACGACTTCGCCCGCCAGCTGCCCGACGGCTACGACACCATCGTGGACGACGACGGATCGACCCTGTCCGCCGGCGAGAAGCAGCTGGTCACCATCGCCCGAGCCTTCCTCGCCCGGCCCAGCCTGCTGATCCTGGACGAGGCGACCTCGAGCGTGGACACCCGCACCGAGGTGCTCGTGCAGAACGCGATGAACCGCCTGCGGGAGGGACGCACCAGCTTCGTCATCGCCCACCGCCTCTCCACCATCCGCGACGCGGACCTGATCCTCGTGATGGAGGCGGGGGACATCGTCGAGCAGGGCTCCCACGAGGAGCTGCTCGCGGCCGGCGGCGCCTATGCGCGGCTGTACCGCTCCCAGTTCGAGGGCGCGGCGGTCGACCTCGACGCGGAGGAGGTGCTGGCCGCGCAGGACGCCGGAGGCGAAGAGGCGCCGACGACGACCGGGCCGATCGCGATGGGGTGAGGGACCTGACACCGAGTTGTGGCCATGCAGGGTTATGAATACTATTCATCGGTGACTTCCCTCCGACCCCGTCGCCGCACCCTGCTGCGCGCCGCGCCCCTGGCCCTCGCCACGGGCGCGCTCACCCCGGTGCTGGCCTCCTGCACCCGCGCCTCCGAGCGCCTGGACGCCGAGTCGAACGCCGTGCCCGAGGTGGACCTCTCCGGCATCGAGGAGGTCCCCGAGATCTCCGCCCTCGTCCCCGCGGACATCCGCGCGCGCGGCGAGCTGGTCAACGGCGCCGCCCTGAACTACGCCCCCGGCGAGTTCGTCGGCTCGAGCGGGAGGGCGATCGGCTACGACATCGACATCCTCGCCGGGATCGGCGCCGTCCTCGGCCTCGCCACCCGCACCGAGGCGGCGGTGTTCGCGCAGATCATCCCCGCCGTCGGCTCCACCTACGACGTCGGCATGTCGAGCTTCACCGTCAACGAGGAGCGCCTGGCCGCCGTGGACATGGTGTCCTACTTCCAGGCCGGCATCTCCTACGCGGTGAAGGCCGGGAACCCCTACGACATCCATCCCGACGACCTGTGCGGCAAGCGCGTCGCCCTCCAGGTCGGCACCTACCAGGAGGAGCTCTCCATCGAGCGCTCCCAGGAGTGCCGCGACCAGGGCCTCGGCGGCTACGACATGCTCGCCTACGCCTCGAACTCCGACGCCGCGACCAACGTCGCCGGCGGCAAGGGCGACATCCTCATGGCCGACTCCCCGGTCACCGCCTACGCCGTGGCCCGCTCCCGCGGGACCCTCGAGCCGATCGGCGAGATCGAGGAGTCGGCGCTGAACGGCATCGTCGTCTCCAAGGACCAGCCCGAGCTGGCCGAGGCGATCCGCGTCGCCGTGCAGCACCTCATCGACGACGGCCACATGGAGCGCATCCTCGCTGCATGGGGCAACGAGGCAGGAATGATCCCGACCGCGGAAGTGAACCCCCAGCCGTGACCACCACCCAGACCCCCAGCCCCGCCGGTCCCGCGACCGAGGGCGGCTTCACCCCGATCCGCGCGAAGGCCGCGCCGCGCCCCGGCACCTGGATCTCCGCCGTGATCGTGGCCCTGCTCGCCGCGGGCCTCGTCGGCTTCCTCGTGACCAACCCCGTGCTCGAATGGGGCACCGTCGCGACCTATCTCCTCGACGTGAAGGTGGTCCAGGGCGTCGGCTGGACGCTGCTGCTGACCCTGCTGTCGATGATCCTCGGCACCGTCGTCGCGCTCACCGCCGCGATCATGCGCCGCTCCGAGAACCCCGTGCTGCGCGGCGTGAGCTGGGCGTACATCTTCGTCTTCCGCGGCATCCCGGTGTACACGCAGCTCGTGTTCTGGGGCCTGTTCACCGTGATCGTCCCCAAGATCGTGGTCGGAGTGCCGTTCGGGCCGGAGCTGTGGAGCTTCTCCACCCGCGACCTGCTCACCGCCTTCTGGGCGGCCGTGATCGGGCTGGGCCTGAACGAGGGCGCCTATCTCGCCGAGATCATCCGCTCCGGCCTGAACTCCGTGGACAAGGGCCAGACCGAGGCGTCCAAGGCGCTCGGCATGGGGAACGGGACGATCCTGCGCCGCATCATCGTGCCGCAGGCCATGCGCGTGATCGTACCGCCGCTCGGGAACGAGACCATCGGCATGCTGAAGACCACCTCGCTGGTGCTCGCGGTGCCCTTCACCCTCGACCTCACCTTCGCCACCAACGGCATCGCCAACAAGCTGTTCACCCCGATCCCGCTGCTGATCGTCGCGGCGCTGTGGTACCTCGCGATCACCTCGGTGCTGATGGTGGGCCAGCACTACCTCGAGCGGTACTTCGGCCGCGGCTTCGACGCCCGCACCCCCGCCCGCCCCGGCCGCGGCGGACGCTCCCGCCAGGCCGCCGTGAACAGCGCCGGCACGACCCCGCAGGACCCGCTCCCGGAGGTGGAGCTGTGATGAGCCAGAACGACGAGAACCCTGTCGTGATCCAGGTCGAGGGCGTCCACAAGACCTTCGGCGACCTCCACGTCCTCAAGGGCTGCGACCTCACCGTCCGCTCCGGCGAGGTGGCCGTGCTGGTGGGCCCCTCCGGCTCCGGCAAGTCCACCCTGCTGCGCTGCATCAACCAGCTCGAGGAGCCCACCGCGGGCCGCGTCCTGATCGACGGGGTCGTGCAGGGCTACCGCGCCGAGCCCCTGCCCGACGGGCGCTGGCAGAAGCTCCGTCCCGCCGAGATCGCCGCGCAGCGCTCCCGCATCGGCATGGTCTTCCAGCGCTTCCACCTCTTCCCGCATCTCACCGCGCTCGCCAACGTGATGGAGGCGCCCGTGCAGGTGCGCGGCCTGCCGAAGGACGCCGCGGAGAAGAAGGCCCGCCAGCTGCTGGAGCGGGTGGGGCTCGGCGACCGCGCCGACCACTACCCCTCCGAGCTCTCCGGCGGGCAGCAGCAGCGCGTCGCGATCGCCCGGGCGCTGGCCATGGACCCCGAGCTGATGCTCTTCGACGAGCCCACCAGCGCCCTGGACCCCGAGCTGGTCTCCGAGGTGCTCACCGTGCTCAAGGACCTCGCGGCCGAGGGGATGACCATGGTCGTGGTGACCCATGAGATGGGCTTCGCCCGCGAGGTCGCCGACCAGGTCGTGTTCATGGACGAGGGACGGATCCTCGAGAGCGGCACGGCCGAGCAGGTCATCGACGCCCCCCGCTCGGAGCGCCTGAAGGGCTTCCTCGCGTCGGTGCTCTGAGCTGTCGGTGCTGGGACCGGTCGGCCGTGCCGGGTGCGGCTCAGGCCGCGGGGATCTCGAACTCGCCGCGGAACTCCGGGATCGTCTCGTCCTCGCCGAGGATCTTCGCCTCGGGACGCACGTAGGCGCCCTTGAGGACGTCGCCGCTCTGCTCGACGTAGATGGGGATGTAGCCGGTCGCCTCCCCGTCGCGGCGCGGAGCGCCCTCGAAGTAGGTGTAGCCCGCGGCGGTCAGCTCGTCGTCCGCGGTGGAGGCGTAGTTGACCTCCTCGCCGCCGTCGTCGAGCAGGAAGTCCTGCTGGCTGACGACGCCGCCGAACTGCTCGCCGGGGGTGACCGCGACCTCGAGGTAGATCATCTCGCCGTCGGGGTTGTCCGAGGCCATGTAGTACTCGGTGGGGTTGTTCCGCACGGCCGAGACGATGGTGACCACGTCGCCGGTCTCCTCGTCGGTGAGCTCGGTGCCGATCTCCACGACCGTCCCCTCGCCGGCCGCAGCGGCGTCCCCGCCCTCCTCCTCGGTGCTCACCTCGGCGTCCTCCTCACCGCCCGCGTCGGAGGCGGCGTCGTCGGCCTCCTCCTCGGCGGCCGGATCGGCCTCCTCCTCGGCGACGCCGGCCGCCGGGTCCGGCTCGGCCGGGGCCTCATCGGCGCCGCCGCAGGCGGTCAGGGCGAGCACGGTGACGGCGGCCAGGGCGGCGCCTCGGGCGAAGATCGTTCGGGACATGGTGTCCTCCTCGGTGTGTCGGTGATCGAAGACTATGCGCAGGTCACCGCCGCTCGCGATGGGGAGGACTCCCCAGGCAGCGGTGCATGGGGAGTTCTCCCCATCGCCCATGGCGTCGGCGCGGAGGACATGTGCGCGCAGAGGGCCGGCGCCGCGCGCACGGCCGGCGAGAGCGCTCCGCCGAGGCGCCCCTCCGCGGCTTCAGGACCGGGCCGGACGCTCCTCGAGCTGCCGGCGGCGAGAGCGGCCCGCCCCGCCCGCCGAGGGCGCCGCGAGGGCGGCGGCGATCGCCGTGGTTAGCGGGATCGCGAGCACGAGGCCGATCGAGGCGACCAGGGTCCGGAAGATCTCCGCCGCGATCTCCCCGGAGGTCAGCGTGCCCAGCAGGGAGCGGTTGATGGTGCTGGCGTACATCAGCAGCGGCAGCGCCGAGCCGATGTAGGCGTAGGCCAGCGTGTAGACGGTCGAGGCGATGTGGTCCCGACCGATGCGCATGGTCGCGGCGAACACCGTGAAGCGCGAGGTGGTCGGCATGGCGGCGCGCAGCTCCCAGGCGGAGGAGGCCTGGGTGATGGTGACGTCGTTGAGCGCACCGAGCCCGGAGATGATCACCCCGGCCAGGAACACGGCCGAGAGCGACAGCTGCGGGTAGCTGGAGAAGAGAATCTGGGCGGCGTCCCCGTCGGCCCCGGTCATGCCGGTGGCGCGCCCCGCGAGCAGGGCGATCAGCACCGTCACGGCGATGCCGCCGAAGGTGCCCAGCACCGCGGTGGTGGTGCGCACCGAGATCCCGTGCGCGAAGTAGACGCACGGGAAGATCATCGCCGAGGCGGCGACCAGCGCGACCAGCACCGGGTCCTGGCCGGCGAAGATCGCCGGGAGCATGAACCACAGCACGATCGCGACGCCCGCGGCGAGGCCCGCCATCGCCCGCAGGCCGCTGCCGCGCGCCACGAGCGCCACCAGCAGCAGATAGGCCAGCAGCAGCAGGCCCAGCGGCAGCGCCCGCTCGTGGTCGAAGTAGAACAGGACCGGGGCCGACGTCTCCTCGACGCCTCCAGCGCCCTGATCGCCGAGGTCGAGCACCCGCAGCCGGTCGCCGGCGCGGATGCCGTCGGCCGCGATCTGGGGCGGCACCTCCACCAGGACGCCCTGCCCGTCCAGCGGGTCCGCGCGACCGACCGCCTCGACGAGGACGCTCTCCTCGGTGTCCCCGACCTCCGGCACCTCGGTGACGGTGACCGGGACGATCTCGACGCCCGGGGCGAGGAACTCGGACTCGGCGGCGGGGGTGGACGCACCGGGCCACAGGACGATCAGGCCCGCCACGGTCGCAGCCAGCAGCGCGAGGACCAGCGCGGTGAGCACCATCCTCGGACGGCGGCCGACGGGCGCGGGGGAGCCGGCGCCGTGGGAGTGCGAGTGGGTGTGCGCGGGGGCGGGCGCATCGTCCGCGCGACGGGCCCGCCTGCCGTGGCTCACCACTCCAGGACCTGCCAGCGCTTCTTCTTCGCCACGGCGTACAGCCCCAGGTCCGGGGCGACCGCGGCGGGGGTGCCGACGAGCGCGAGCCAGGCGGCGTCGGCGTGGGAGTCGCCGTAGCCGTAGGAGGTCGACAGGTCCGCGCCGTGCAGGGCCGCGTACTTGCGCAGCCAGTTCGCCCGGGCCTCGTCCACCAGCGGGGGAGTGGCGAGATAGCCGGTCATGACCCCGCTGCTGTCCTCGTCCATGTGGGTGGCGACGACCTCGTCGAAGAGGTCCGCAAGCGGCTCGACAAGCACGTCCAGCGCGCCGGAGACGAGCACGGTGCGGTGCCCGGCGGCGCGGTGGCGCTCGATGGTCTCCAGCGCCTCCGGGCGGATCGAGGCGCGGATGCGACGCCCGGCCTCGCCCTTCATGAGGGCGCGCAGCTCCTCGGCGCGGTATCCCTTGTAGCGGCGGTTGACCAGGCGGATCAGCTCGGAGCGGTCGCGCTGGTCGGCGCGCAGGTATCCCGGCACCGCGGCGAGCAGGCCGCCGATCTCGGCCGGCCAGGTGCGGCGGGGGCGGGTCGCGCGGACCACGGCGAAGTACTGCTGGACGATGTTCGTGGCCAGCACGGTGCCGTCGAGGTCGAAGATCGCGAGCGAGTCCGTGGACTGCTTCAGCTCGGGCGTCGGGCGGGAGGCGCGGCGCTTCTGGGCGGACTTCGCCCGGGAGTATGCCTTGGTGAGCTCCGTGACGGCGGGCAGGTGCTGCCTCTGGAAGTAGTCCTTCCACACGATCCCGGTGACGTCGAAGTCGTGGGTGGCCAGGAACTCCTCCGGCAGCTCGGCCCGCAGCGCCCGCGTGTTCGCGTCGTCGAAGACCATCTCGGTCTTCGTGTAGTGGCGGTACAGCTCGATGTACTTGCGCAGCATCGTCAGTCCCGAGGTGGCCTTGTGCAGGTTCGAGGTCCACTCGCGGGTGCGCTTGGTGGCCGGGAGATAGGCGACCGCGGTCGAGCCGATCTTCGCGGTGAGCTCCTTGGCGCGGAAGCGCTGCTCGACCATCTCCACCGCCGGGAAGGACCACTCGGGCACCTCGATCGGACGGCCCTTCTCATCCTCGAGCGGGTGCTTCGTGAAGTACTCGCGCACCGCGGTGACCATCTCGTGGAAGGGCATCGGGTTCGAGGCGCCGGAGACGACCTGGTAGTAGGCGTCGTCGCCGCGACGGGAGACGTCCTGGGTCGCGAGCGCCACGATGACGTTCACGACGTGGTCGACGGGGATCACGTCGAGGATGGAGTCCGCGAGGCCCGGGAACTCCGGCAGCATGCCGCGGCCGTAGGCCATGATCAGCGGGTCGGCGACCTTGTATCCGTCGATCCAGCCGGGGTAGGGCTTCTTCATGGCGGACTCGATGATGGAGGGGCGCACGAAGGAGACGCGATGGCCGTTCCCTGCCCACAGCTCCTCGGCGACCTGCTCGGCCATCGCCTTGGTGAACGTGTAGATGTCGGTCCAGCCGACGGACTGGGCGCGGGTGCGGCCGAAGTCGACCAGGCGCTGCTGGACCCAGTCGCGCCGCGCCTCCTCGGAGACGTTCGCGACGGACTTCGGGCCCATGCGGCCCACCTGCAGCTTCGCAGTGCGGATCTGGGAGCGGAGAGTCTCGGGCTTCCGGGATTCCGCCTCGACGCGCTCGCGGGCGGCGAGGGCGGCGTCGTACTCGGCGCGCCAGTCGACGTCGGAGCGCAGCGAGCCCTCCTGGCGCAGCCCCTTGGAGATGCCGCCGACGTAGGCGGTGGAGACGTGGATCACGTGCGGGTCCTGGCCGGAGGCCAGCAGCGCCTCGTAGAGGTTGCGGGCGCCGCCGACGTTGGTGCGGAAGGCGTCGTCGATCGGCGGGTCGAAGGAGACGGAGGAGGCCGAGTGGATCACCGTGTCGACGGGCTCGGTGATCGCGGGCATGTCGGTGAGGTCGCCCTCGAGCACGCCGACGCGCGCGTCGAAGATCTCCTTCAGGCGCGCCTTCCCGTCGGCCGCGCCGCCGAGCGCGCCCTCCTTCTCCAGCAGCTCGCCCCAGGAGGCGAAGACGGGCTTGCGCAGCAGCTGCTCGAGGCGCTTGCGGCCCGTCACGGAGCCCTTGGGGCGCACCACGGCGGTGACGTGGACGTCCTCGGTGGTCTCCAGCAGCGAGCGCAGGACGGCCTGGCCGAGGAATCCGGTGACGCCCGTGAGCAGGATCCGTCGCCCCCCGGTGCCCCCGGGGGTGGACGGGGCGGCGGCGGGGGAGGTGTGCGACATGGGATCCTCTGGGGACGGGGGCGGAGGTGCCGGACTGACCCGGGAGGCCAGCGGCAGGGCCCGGGCGGGCCTGCGCGCGCGACGCGTCCGCGGTGTCTCTGCCCGGCGGCTTCTCCGCGCTGGTCAGGGCGGCGCTAGTGTATCGTAGCCGCCATGCATAGGGCCCTGATCACCGGCGGCACCGCAGGCATCGGGGCGGCCTTCGCCAGAGCGTTCGCCGGCCGGGGGAGCGCCCTCGTGCTGGTCGCGCGGGATCCCGATCGCCTCGAGGAGTCGGCCGCGCAGCTCCGTCGCGAGCACGGCGTCGTCGTCGAGACGATCGTCGCGGATCTCGCCGACCGCGACGCCCAGCAGCGGGTCGCCGATCGCCTCGAGTCCGACACCGACCCCGTCGACGTCCTCGTGAACAATGCCGGCTTCTCCGTGCGCGCAGGCCTGCTCGACGAGGACCTCACCCCCCATGACCTCGGCTTCGAGGTGATGATCCGCGCCGTCCTCAAGCTCGGCGGTGCGGCGGGCCGAGGGATGAGCCGTCGCGGCCGCGGCTGGATCATCAACGTCGGCTCCGTCTCCGCGCTGGTCACCCAGAACAACTACTCCGCGATCAAGGCGTGGGTGGGCAACTACTCCGAGTCCCTCGGCGTGCAGCTCGCAGGCACCGGCGTGCAGGTCACCGCCCTGATGCCGGGCTGGGTCCGCACCGAGTTCCACTCCCGCGCCGGGATCAAGGGCTCCTCGATCCCGGGCGTGCTGTGGCTGGACGCGGACCGCCTGGTCGAGGACTGCCTGCGCGACGTCGCCCGCGGCAGGCCAGTCTCGGTCCCCTCGAAGCGCTGGAAGCTGATCTCCGCCGCCCTGCGCACCACCCCGCGCGGACTCGTCGCGCGGCTCAGCGCGCTGCTCAGCCATCGCCGCAACCGGGAGAAGTGATCGCGTGACCGACGAGGACAGCGAGAAGGAGCCCGAGGAGCAGGAGAGCTCGCGACGGGCCGAGGCCGCGGCACGGTTCTCCGAGGCCTCGAGCCGCGCCGCGGACGCCACCGCGAAGGCCGCCGACGACCTCAAGGACCGCTCCCGTCGGCTGCTGGCCTCGCTCTCCGCGCGCTCGCGCGGGGAGGGATGGGAGAAGCCGACGGGCGAGCTGGCCAAGTACCGCTCCGGCTGGCGCGCCGGGATGCGCTTCGTGCTGCAGCGGGTGCTGTTCCGGGCCGTGGTGAACTCCGCCGTGAGCCCGCAGGTGCAGGTGCACCGCCGTGTGAAGAGCATCCGCGGTCCGTTCGTGCTGGTCGCCAACCACACCAGCCACGTCGACGCACCGCTGCTCGCGATGAGCCTGCCCTGGACCCAGGGACGGTTCCTGTCCACGGGCGTCGCCGCCGACTACTGGTTCGATCACTGGCACCGCCGCATCTTCGTGCGCCTGATGATGAACGCCTTCCCGATCGACCGCGGCGGCTCCCGCAAGCACGCCGGCACCTCGAAGAGGCTGCTGCGCAGCGGCGTGCCGATCCTCGTGTTCCCCGAGGGCGGCCGCCAGCAGACCGGGACCATGGCGGAGTTCAAGGCCGGCGCTGCCGCGCTCGCCCTCGGCGTCGGCGTCCCCGTCGTGCCCGCCGCGATCATCGGCGGCTACGAGGCGATGCCCAAGGGGCGCAGCTGGCCCGTGCCGGGCCGCCCGCCCGTGCGGATCGTCTTCGGTGAGCCGCTGCTGGGCGGGGTGGACGAGCCCGCGAGCGACTTCATCACGCGCATCCACGACAGCGTGAAGGACCTGTACGACGAGCACCACGACGAGGTCCTGGGCAGCGCTGTCCGGGACGAGGAGGAGGACGCATGAGCGATCGGCTGAGCGCACGCGAGGTCAAGCGGCACAAGTGGTGGGGCTGGGGCCTGGACGACGTCACCTTCCGCTACGACAACAAGCCCGCCTTCGCCCCGCTCGCGCGGAACAAGGTCGGCGTCGACCTCGAGTCGAAGCAGCCGGTCGAGCCGCAGCTGTCGGACTTCGAGGTGCCGGAGAGCCGACTGCCCGCCCCGGCGCGCGAGGCGCTGGTCGCCGTCGTCGGCGCCGACAACCTGCTGGACGACGACGAGTACCGGGTCGTCCACTCCTTCGGCCGCTCCCTGCCGGACCTGTTCCGCGTTCGCAATGGCCGCTTCGAGCGCCTGGTCGACGCGATCGTGTACCCCGCCTCCGAGGACGAGGTCGCCGCGGTGCTGCGCCTCGTGCTCGAGCACGACATGGTGCTGATCCCCTACGGCGGCGGCTCCTCCATCTCCGGCTCCGTCACCCCCGACGTCGACGAGCAGCGCCCGATCCTCACCATGAACCTCGGCCGCATGCGCGAGGTGCTCGAGATCGACGACACCGCGGGCCTCGCCCGCGTGGAGGCGGGCGCGTACGGCCCGGACCTCGAGGAGCAGCTGAACGCGCTGGGCTGGACCGTCGGCCACTTCCCCGACTCCTTCACCTACTCGACCGTCGGCGGCTGGGCCGCGACGCGCTCCTCCGGCATGCAGTCGGACAAGTACGGCGACATCGAGGACATCGTCCGCGGCCTGCGGATGGTCCATCCCGCCGGCGTCGCCGTCACCAAGCCGATCCCGGGCCGCGACTCCGGACCGAGCGTGCACGAGATGATCCTGGGCAGCGAGGGACGTCTCGGCGTGATCACCGAGGTCACGGTGCAGGTGCACCGCATCGCGCCGGTCCGTCAGGTCATCGCCTACATGTACCCCGACTGGGAGCACGGCATCCGCGGCATGCACGCGATCGCCCGCTCCACCGACGTCTCCCCGACCTTCACCCGCCTCTCCGACGGGCCGGAGACCGAGTTCAGCCTCGCCATGGTCAAGGCACCCACCTCCACCAAGGGGAGGGTCGCCGCGAAGGTGCAGGACGGGCTGTTCTCCTACCTGCGTTCCAAGGGCTGGGACACGACGAACGAGATGTCGATCTCCTACGTCTGCTTCGAGGGCTCGAAGGAATCCGTCGAGCAGCAGAAGTCGATCGTGAAGAAGATCGTGAAGAACGCCGGGGGCATCACGCTCGGCGCGGGCCCCGGCGCGATCTACGACCAGAAGAAGTTCGACACCCCGTACCTGCGCGACTTCCTGATGGACTACCAGGTCTTCGGCGACGTCTGCGACACCGGTGCGACCTGGTCGAAGATCAACGAGGTCCACGCCAAGGCGTTCGAGGCCTTCTACGCGGTGCAGGAGGAGCAGGGCCTGCCCGGCTTCATGTTCTGCCACATGTCGCACAGCTACCACGCCGGGGCGTGCCTCTACTTCACCTTCGCCTTCCCCTACTCGACCGACGAGCAGGCGCTCGAGCAGTACTACGCCGCCAAGAGCGCCGTGCAGCAGACCTTCGTGGACCTCGGCTCGACGGTCTCCCACCATCACGCGGTGGGCACCGAGCACCAGCCCTGGATCACCGAGGACATCGGCGAGGTCGGCAGCCGCATGGTGCAGGGACTCTTCGCCGACACCGACCCGGGCCGGAACCTCAACCCCGGCAAGGTCGTCCCCTCCTGAGCGGGGGAGCGACGATGCAGGCCGCGCATCCCGTCCTCGTGCTGCGGCACGGGGAATCGACCGCGAACGTCGAGGGACGGATCGTCTCCGTCCCCGGCCCGCGGGCGCTCGAGACGGTGGGGCTGACCGGTCGTGGCCGGGAGCAGGCGCGCGCCGCGGCGACGGATGCGGCCGCGCAGGGCCTCGGTCCGGGCACGGTCGTCGTCACGAGCGACTTCGCCCGCGCACGCCAGACCGCCGAGGAGTTCGCCGTCGGTCTCGGCGCAGGGGCGCCGCGGGTCGACGAGCGCTTGCGCGAACGCTGCTTCGGCGCGCACGACGAGGGCCCCGCGACCGCCTACGAGGGCATCTGGGCGCGGGACCGCGCCCGGGAGTCGCACGAGGACGGGGTCGAGCCCGTCGCCGAGGTCGCCTCGCGCGTGCTCGGGGCGCTCCGGGCGGCCGACGCGCTCGCCGCCGACGCGCCCGTGGTGCTCGTCGCCCACGGGGACGTGCTGCAGATCGCGCTCGCGCTGGCCGCGGGGCACGACCCGCACGACCACCGCGAGGTGCCGCACCTGGGCAACGCCGAGCTGCGCGCGCTCGGACCGCACCGCACTGCCGCGGCGGTCGCGCCGTGCTGAGCGCGGACCGCGGCGGCGGCGTGCGCCTGCTCGTGCGCGGGGACCTCGAGGAGACCCGGGCCCTGCTCGCCGAGTTCTTCACCGCCCGGGGCTGGCGCGTCCACGAGACCACGCCCGCGCGCCTGGACGTGGAGACCGGGAGCCTGCGCCGCACGGTGCTGCTCGGCGCCCTCGCCGGTAGCCGCTTCCACCTCCGGGCCCGGCTCGAGCTGGCCGAGGTCCCCGGCGGGACGCGCGTCCGCTACCGGTGGGGAGCGACCGTCGGACGCACCCTGGGCGGCGCCGTCGGCTGGGCGCGCGCGGGACGCCGCCATGCGGAGACCGCCGAGGTGCTCGTCGAGCGCCTGCGGGCCGACGGACTCCTGCGCGAGGCCGCGCCCGACCGCTGAGACGGCGGCGGAGGCCGGCCTCCGCCGCTGCCGCCGCTGGGGAGAGAGCAGGCTCCCTCGCCGTTGAAGGAGCCTGCGGACGACCATATTCAGTTACTCGTGAGGAATGGGTCACAGGCGGGTCACGGTTCGTTCACGGAACGTTCCCGGTCGCACACGTCCGTCCGGCGGCGGGTCGGCCGAGGAGACGGCGCCATGCGCCCCTACGATGGACCGGGTCGCCCGAGGAGGGGCGGCCCGCGAACCACCAGCGACAGGACGAGGGAAGTCATGACACTGCGCATCGCCGTCTTCGGCGAGAACCGGCACGAGAAGGTCGACCCGAAGGTCCAGGAGATCTATCCCGAGGGCATGCACGCCGTGATCGCGGAGGCCCTGCGGACCCTCCTCGCGGCCGACGGCGTCGAGGCCGAGGTGCGCATCGCCCTGCTCGACGACATCGAGGAGTCCCTCTCCGAGGAGGCTCTCGCCGAGACCGACGTGCTCACCTGGTGGGGCCACATGGCGCACGAGGACGTTCCCGACGAGATCGCCGAGCGCGTGGTGCGCCGCGTCCACGAGGGCATGGGGCTGATCCCGCTGCACTCGGCCCACTACTCCAAGCCCTTCAAGAAGCTGATGGGCACCACCTGCAACCTGCTGTGGCGCAACGAGGGCGAGGAGGAGCGGGTCTGGACCGTCAACGGCTCCCACCCGATCGCCCGCGGCGTGCCGCACCCGATCGTCGTCCCCGAGCAGGAGATGTACGGGGAGATGTTCGACATCCCCGCCCCCGACGAGCTCGTCTTCGTCTCCTCCTTCGCCGGCGGCGAGGTGTTCCGCTCCGGCGCCGTGTTCCGCCGCGGCAAGGGGAAGGTCTTCTACTTCAGCCCCGGCGACCAGGAGTACCCCGTCTACCGCCAGGCGGAGATCCAGCGCGTCCTCGCCAACGCCGTGGTCTGGGCCCGGCCCGAGGAGCGCGAGGCCGCCCCGGTGAAGATCGCCAACGCCCCGCGCGACTGGTTCCGCGGGGACGACTCGGACGGAGCTACGCGTGTCATCTGAGACCAGGACGCTCACCGACACCTCCGCCGCCCCGACGCCATCGGCCTCCCTGACCGGCTTCCCTCGCCTGTCCGCGGAGCGTCCCGCACGCGTGGTCGTCGTCGGCGCCGGCTCGATGGGCAGCTGGTGGGCCCGGGAGGTCGTCGCGAGCGGGGTCGCGGAGCTCGTCGGCGTCGCCGACCTGGTCGAGGGCGCGCCGCAGCGCGTGATCGACCAGTCCGGCGCGGAGGACCCGGCGGCGGTCGCCGTCGGCGCCGACGGGGTCGATCTCGCCCTCGAGCTCGGCGCGGACCTGATCGTGAACCCGACCGTGCCGGTCGCCCATCATCCCATCACCGTGAAGGCGCTGCACGCGGGGATCCCGGTGCTCGGCGAGAAGCCCGTCACCGAGACGCTGCCCGAGGCGATCAGCCTGCTCGCGCACGCCGAGCTCACCGGCGTGCCGTTCATGGTCTCCCAGTCCCGGCGCTTCTTCCGCCAGGTGCGCCAGCTGCGCAGCTTCGTCGCCGCCCACGGGCCGACGGTGATGACCAGCGCCTTCTTCTCCCTGTTCACAGAGATGGAGGGATTCCGCCGTACCCAGGACCACCCGCTGCTGCGGGACATGGGCATCCACGCCTTCGACACCGCGCGCTACATCCTGGACGCGGACCCGGTCGCGGTCACCGCCCGCGGGACGCGACCCGAGTGGAGCGTCTACCACCACGACGCGACCGTCAGCGCGACCTTCGAGATGTCCGACGGATCCCTGTTCGCCTACCACGGCACCTGGAACGCCCGCGGCCTGCCGACCTGGTGGAACAGCGAATGGCGGATCGGCGCCCAGCACGGCTCCGCCACCTGGGACGGCACCGGTGCCCCGGTCGTCGGCACCGAGGACGAGGAGGAGACCGCGCGCCTGCAGGCCGCGATCGACGCCGAGACCGCGCCCGAGCCCGACCAGATCGCCGCCTCGCTGGTCGAGTGCGTCTCCGCGCTGCGAGAGGGCCGCACCCCGATGTGCGAGATCCACGAGAACGTGCTCAGCTTCGCCATGGTCGAGGCGGCCGTCGCCGCCGTCGAGCGCGGGGAGCGGGTCGAGATCGACGAGCTGCTCGAGCAGGCGCGCGTCGAGGCGATCGCCGCGGAGGCCGACGAGCAGGCCCGCGAGATCATGCGCTCCTGGGGCAGCGTGCGCGAGGCGCTCGTCGCCGGCTCCTGAGCCGAGCCGCCGCGCCCCGAGGAGTCACCGGGGCGCGGCGGGCTCCAGCTGCACCAGCGCCCGCTCGAGGTGGGGGACCGCCTCGTGCAGACGCCCCCGGACCGCTGCCGTGAGCGGCTCCGCCTCCTCGACGGTGAGGCCGGGGTCCACGTCGATCGTGAGCTCGGCATCCAGTCGGTGACCGATCCAGCGGGCCCGCACCTCGTGCACGCCGAGCACCCCGGGGCCCTCCGCGGCCGTCCGGAGCAGCTGGACGGTCTCCGGCTCGACACCGTCCATCAGCCGACGGACCACCGTCCGCATCGAGCTGATCAGCACCAGGACCACCATCACGGCGATCAGCAGGCCGATCAGCGGGTCGATCCAGGGCAGTCCCGCCCAGGCGCCGAGGACGCCCACGACCACGGCGAGCGAGGTCATCGCGTCGGTGCGGGCGTGCTGGCCCTCGGCGATCAGCGCGGCCGAGCCGATGCGCCGGCCCGCCCGGATCCGGTAGCGGGCCACGAGCTCGTTGCCGGCGGCACCGATCAGCGCGGCGGCCAGCACCCAGCCCAGATGGGTGAGGTCGCGGGCCTCGGTCAGTGCGCGCACGGACTCCCAGACGATGAGCGCGGCCGACAGTGCGATCACGGCGCCGATCAGCAGGCCGACGAGGTCCTCGGCGCGCCGGAAGCCGTGGCTGAAGGTGCGGGTGGGGGAGCGGCGGCCCAGGCGGAACGCGATGATCAGCGGGATCGTGGTGGCGAGATGGCCGAGGTTGTGGAGGGTGTCCGCGAGCAGCGCGACCGAGCCGGAGAGCGCCACGATCACGATCTGCAGCAGCGCGGTGGCCCCCATCCCCGCGAGGCTCACCCAGGCGGCACGCAGGCCGATGGCGCTGGACTCCTCGGCCGTACGGATCGCCTCGCCGTGGTCGTGGCTGTGCGGGGTGAGGGCGTGGCGCAGGCGGGCGAGGAGCCCGGAGCCGTGGTCGTGGTGGCCGTGGTCGTCGTGGTCGTGGTGGCGGTCGTGGTCGTGGTGGGTGTGGGGCTGCGTGGTCACGAGAGTAAACTATCTGCGCAAGCATGCAGATAACAAGATCTGCGTAGAGTGTCCGCATGCATCCCGCGCCCGTGCACCCCGTTCCCGACGACGAGCACGCGCAGATCGCGGCGACCACCTTCCGGATGCTCGCCGATCCCACCCGCGTGAAGATCCTCTGGGCGCTGTTCCAGGCGGAGTCGAGCGTCAACGCGCTGGCCGAGGCGGTCGGCGCGACGCCCGCGGCGGTCAGCCAGCATCTGGCGAAGCTGCGCCTGGCGGGCTTCGTCCAGAGCCGCAAGGAGGGCACCTTCGCCTATTACCGCGCCTCGGACGCCCATGTGCGCAGCCTGCTGCAGGAGACCCTCTCCCACGCCGAGCACGTCACCGGGGTCGCGGGGCCCGGCCCCCATGAGCACGGGGCGGGGCGGGGCGACTAGACGTTCGCGGGGCGCCCGCCCCGGTGTGGGCGGACGATGCGCGGGGCATGCGAAAGGCCCCTCATCGCGATGTTCTCGCTGATGAGAGGCCTTTCCTTCTGCGCGCCCGGAGGGATTCGAACCCCCAACCTTCTGATCCGTAGTCAGATGCTCTATCCGTTAAGCTACGGGCGCTCGCCAGCTGCGCTGACCTCGACTACTCTAGCGGGCCCTCGCGGCCGGCGCCAATCGATGGGCCATGACCCTGCTCACAGGAGCGGGCCATGGCCCGCGGCGGTCACCAGCCCGACTGCTGAGGGGGCTGCGGGGAGCCGGGGCCCTGCGGCCCGCCGGGGTTCTGGCCGCTGTCGGGATGGGCCCACGGAGGCTGCTGCTGGCCCTGCGGGGAGCCATGGCCGCCCTGCTGAGGGGCGCCCCACTGCTGATCGCCCTGCGGGGCCGAGGGCGGCGAGCTCTGCCCCCACTGCTGACCGGACTGGGGTGCGGGCGGGGGAGAGGCCTGGCCCCACTGCTGGCCGCCCTGGCCGCTCTGCACGCCCTGACCGCCCTGAGGTGCGGGCGGCGGCGAGCTCTGGCCCCACTGCGCGCTCGGCGGAGCGGCCGGGGACGCCCCGGACGCGGCGCCGACGGACGCACCGGCGCCGTAGCCGCCGGGCACGCCCGAGGAGGCGCCGGCCTTGTTCTTCCGCGAGCGGACCACGAGGAAGACCGCCACGGCGGCCGCGAGCAGGAGGAGGAAGCCGATCACGACGACGGCGATGATCACGATGACCCAGGGGAAGCTGTTCGCCTCGGCGCGGATGTCGATCCCGTTCGCGATCTCGGCCGCATCCGTGAAGACGACGGTGCTGCCGTCGATCTGGCCGCCGGAGGACTCGATGATCTCGCCGGGGAAGATGAAGGTCATCGAGAACTCGAAGCCGTAGTCCGCCAGGGTCGGGTCGGCGAGGTCGCCCAGCCCGGCCTGCGCCGGGTCGAGGGTGAAGTGGTACTCGCCGTCCTCCTCGACGAGGTCCAGCCCGTTGCCGAACTCCTCGTTGTCGACCACGCCGGTGATCTTGCAGCCGTACATGCCGTCGGCCTCGTACGGCTCGACGGTCGGGGCGATCTCGCCGGCCACGCCCGACTCCTCGGCCTCCATCTCGGCGCACATCTCCTCGGCGGAGGAGTACTCGGACCCGATGAGGGAGGTGTCCAGGCCGATGTCCATCGTCACGTCGATGGTCTCGGCGTCCTTGATGTCGAAGGTCGCGTCGAACTTGCCGCAGCCCGCGAGGACCATCATGAAGGGAACGAGGAGGAGCGCGAGGAGTCTGCGCCGTCTGGAGATGCTGGTCATGGGTCCCCCGTCGGATCGCGCACCGAGGTGCGTGGCGCCACCGGGTGTGACGCGCTTCCCGGTCAGCGTACCTGCGCAGGAGGGAGCGCGCGGTGGGGAGAACTCCCCATCGCGCGCGGTCCGGTCGCACGGCTCCGATCGATCGGAGCGGGGCGACCGGCTACTTCCAGAACAACCGGCTACTTCCAGAACATCAGCATGCCGCCGCCGACCATCAGCACGCCGAAGCCGACGGCGAGGTTCCAGTCGCCGATCGGCAGGGGCAGCTGCCCGGCGGTGATGTAGTAGGTCACCAGGTAGGCGAGGCCCAGGATCAGGAAGACCACGGCGGCGGGGGCGAGCCACTGCGGGTTCTGCCCTGCGGCCGCGACGCGGCGTCCGGTGGTGCGGGAGGTCTCGGCCGCGGCGGCCCGGCGCACCGACGTGGCGCGCGTGGAGTCCTTCGCCTTCTCGGGCACCTCGCCGCCGGCGGTCCTGCCGGTCTCGCCCTTGCTCTTCTTCTTCCCGGACGCGCCCTTCGTCGCGCCGCGACCGACGGGGTCCTTGCCGGCGGCGCCCCTGCGGCGCACGGGGTCCTTCGCGGAGCCCCCGGCGGGCTTCGAGTCCTCGGCCTCCGCGGTCGGGTCCTCGGCGTCCGCCATCGTGTCCTCGAGGTCCGTCGCGGCGCCCTCGGCCTCCGCGGTCGGGTCCTCGGCGTCCGGCGTCACGTGTTGCGGGTCCGTGCTCGCGGCCTTCGCGCTCGACGTCGCCCGGACGGACGACTTCTTCCTGCTCCTGGCCATGGAACGATGCTCCCTCGACGCGGCCGTCGCGCGACCGTGCCGCGCGGATCCGCGGGTGCGGACCGTGGCCTAGGGTAATGGGCGTCCGGGACGCGCGCGAAGCGAGGAGTGACGATGGAAGCACAGGACGCCCCGTCCGGGCGCCGTCGCGGCCGTGCCCGGGGGCGCGTCGGCGTGGCCCTGGTGATGGTGCTGTGCGGCGTGCTCTTCGCGACCACCTCCCGCCTCGCCGCCGGCGGCTCGATCCGCGACGAGAGCAGCGACGTCGCCGGCGTCCTCGCCGATCGCGGCCGCACCATCGAGGAGCTCACCGAGGACAACGCCGACAAGCGCGCCGAGATCGAGGAGCTGCGCGGCCAGGGCGCGGGCGCGGCGACCGCAGAGCGCACCTCCGAGGTCGAGGACGCCGTCGGCCTCAGCGAGGTCTCCGGGCCCGGACTGCGGATCACCCTGACCGATGCGCCCTCGAGCGCGCTCGGCGCGATTCCGGGCACCGAGCCCGACGACCTCGTCGTCCACCAGCAGGACCTCGAGTCCTTCATCAACGCCCTGTGGGCCGGCGGCGCGGAGGCGATGATGCTGCAGGATCAGCGCGTGGTCAACGGCAGCGCCTTCCGCTGCGCCGGCAACACCCTGCTGCTCGAGGGCCGTGTCTACTCCCCGCCCTTCGTGATCACCGTGATCGGCCCCGTCGAGGAGATGACCGAGGCGCTCGACTCCTCCCAGAACGTGCAGCTCTACCGCGAATGGGTCGACCACGTCGGCCTCGGCGAGAAGGTCGAGACGCTCCAGGACACCACCCTGCCCGCCTATGTCGGCCCTCTCGCCGTCGACGCCGCGGTGAGCCGGTGAGCACGGGCCGCACGGACCCGGGACGACGGGTCGCACGATCGCACCGCGGCCGGCCCCGCGGGCCGGGCGTGCTCGGGGTCCTCGGCGAGCTGCTGCTGACCGCCGGGGTGCTGCTGGGCCTGTTCCTGGTGTGGCAGCTGTGGTGGACAGACGTGATGGCCGACCGCGAGCAGGCCGGGATCCTCGACGGGCTCGAGCAGGAATGGGGCGCCGTGGACGAGGAGCGGATCGCCCCGCGGCAGGACGGTCCGCCGCCCGTCCCCGCGACGCCCGAGGACACCATGGTCTTCGGCACGATGCACGTGCCCGCCTTCGACCGCGACCGCTTCCCGCTCGCCGAGGGCGTGAGCCTCGAGCAGGTCCTGAACGTCAAGGGAGCCGGCCACTACCCGCAGACCGCGCTGCCCGGCCAGGTCGGGAACTTCTCCGTCGCCGGGCACCGCAACACCTACGGCCGCGTCCTCGAGGACATCGCCGGCCTCGAGAAGGGCGATCCGATCGTGGTGGAGACCGACGAGGCGTTCTACGTCTACGAGGTCACCGAGTCGCTCGTGGTGATGCCGGAGGACGCCTGGGTGATCGCCCCGACGCCCGATGAGAGCGGGGCGGAGCCCACCGAACGGATTCTCACCCTGACCGCCTGCCATCCGATGTACTCCGCGCGGGAGCGCTACATCGTCCACGCGGAGTTCTCGTACTGGACGGACCGGGCCGACGGGATCCCCGAGGCTCTCGCGACCGCCCCCGACGCCGCCGAGGAGGGCTGATGTACGCCTGGCTGTTCCGACTCCTGCCCGGACCGCTCTGGGTGCGGATCCTGCTGACCGTGCTGGTGCTCGCCGCGATCATCGTGGCCCTGTTCGGGTGGGTGTTCCCCGCGATCGCGCCCTTCATGCCCTTCAACGACGGACTCGTGGGGGCGGTGGCCGCCACGGGCTGACCGGAGGAGCCGGCCGACGGGCTCAGCCCGCGGTCATCAGGGGCTTCAGCCCCTCCGAGCGCTCGAGGGCGTCACGGCCGTCGCACAGCTCGAGGAAGCGCGCGAGCATCAGGTGCCCGTTCTCGGTGAGCACCGACTCGGGATGGAACTGCACCCCGTGCAGGGGCAGCTCCCGATGGGCCAGGCCCATCACCATCCCGTCGGCGGTGCGGGCGGTGACCTCGAGCTCGGCCGGGACCGTCCCCGGCACCACGGTGAGGGAGTGGTAGCGGGTCGCGGTCATGGGGGAGGGGGCGCCGGCGAAGACGCTCCTGCCCTCGTGCGTGAGCTCGCTGGTGCGGCCGTGCATCAGCTGCGGGGCGTGGTCCACGCGCGCCCCGAAGTGCTGGCCCAGCGCCTGGTGCCCGAGGCACACCCCGAGCATCGGCACCCGCTGCTCGGCGCAGCGGCCGATCACGTCCAGGGAGCGACCGGCGGTGGACGGGTTGCCGGGGCCGGGGGAGATCAGCACCCCGTCGAACCCGGTGAGGTCGACGGCGCCCGTGTCGTCGGCGGGCACCTCGTCGTTGCGGACCACCGTCGTCTCGGCCCCCATCTGCTGGAGGTAGCCGACGATCGTGTAGACGAAGCTGTCGTAGTTGTCGATCACGAGGATCCGTGCCGCGGACTGCTCAGCCATCGCCGTTCCCGTTCCCGTTCCCGTTCCCGTTCCCGTTCCCGGCGCCCGCGCCGCGTCCGTTGTTCCCGCCGCCCTGCGCGGCGTCCTCGCCCTCGTCCTCCGGCGGGTCCGTGGTCGGAGAGGGGCTGTCGCTCGGCTCCTCGGTCGGGCTCGGCTCCTCGGTCGGGGTGGGGGTCGGCGTCGGCGTGGGCGTCGGCGTCGGGGTGGGCGTCGGCTCCGGGCCCTTGGAGACCACGATCGTGATCGTGGTACCGCGGTCGACCTGCTCGTTCGCCGCGGGCTCGGTGCGGATGACCTGTCCCTCGGGCACCGAGTCCGAGAACTCCGAGGTCGGGGTGGTACCCGTGAAGCCGGCGTCGGACAGGGTCTTCTGCGCGTTCTCGAGGGTCTGCCCGGCGACGTTCGGGACCGCCACGGGACCCGGTGCGGCCGCGATCACGAGGTCGACGGTGGAGCCGTAGCGGGCGGGGCTGCCGCCGGCCGAGGGCGTCTGCGAGAGCACGGTGCCGGGGTCCTCGCCCGCCTCCTCGCGCTCCGCGGGGTCCGGGACCTCGAAACCGCGGGCCTCGAGGGTCTCCTTGGCCTTGTCGAACTGGACGCCCTCGACGTTCGGGACCTCGACGTTGCCCGAGGCGAAGCGCACCTCGACCTCGGTGCCCCGGTCCACGGACTGCCCGCCCTGGGGAGACGTGCTCGCCACCGTCCCCGCCTCCTGCGGGACGTCCTCCGCCTCGCCCTCGGTCATGGTGAGTCCGACGGCCTCGAGGGCCGCCCGGGCGTCCTCGCGGCTCTTGCCCTGCAGGTCCTCGGGCACCGTCACCGCGTCGGGGCCGCCGGAGACCGTGACAGTGATGGGGCTGCCCACCTCGACCTCCTGGCCGGCGGGCGGGTCCGTCTCCATGACCTCGCCCTTGTCGACGTCCTGGGAGGGGGTCGGCTCGAAGGTCGGGTCGAGCCCGGCCTCGGTGAGCGCGCTGCGCGCCTGGTCCTCCGTCTGCCCCACCACGTTCGGGACCGCGACCGTCTCCGGCCCCCGGTCCCACGGCCGGAAGTAGGCCAGCGCCGCGGCGATCAGGCCCAGGGCCACGAGGGTCACCAGGACGATCAGCCACCACGGCCGCTTGCGCTTCTCCTCCGGCTCCACCTCGTCCCCCGAGCGCAGGGCGAGGGGCCCGGTCGCGGGGGAGGGCGCGGAGCCGGTGCGCCAGTCCTGGGGCCGCATCGCGGCGGCGCCCGCCGCGCCCGCGCCCAGGGCGCCGGCCGTCGCCGGCAGCGCCTCGGTCGCGTCGTCGAGCGGGCTGAGCACGGTCGTGGCCTCGGGGTCGTCGGCCCCCGGCAGGGCGCCGGCGACCAGCGCCGGGGCGCGCCCGGCGACGACCGCCGCGATGTCCCGGGAGAAGGCGACGGCGCTGTGATAGCGCTGCTCGCGGTCCTTGGCCAGGCCCGTGAGGATCACCGCGTCCATCGCGGGGGTGACGGCCGGGTTGAAGGCCGAGGGCGGCTGCGGATCCTCGCGCACGTGCTGGTAGGCGATCGAGACCGGGGTGTCGCCGGTGAACGGCGGGCGCCCGGTCAGCATCTCGAACATGACGCAGGCGGCGGAGTAGATGTCCGAGCGCGCATCGACCAGCTGGCCGCGCGCCTGCTCGGGGGAGAGGTACTGGGCGGTGCCCATCACGGCCTGGGTCGCGGTCATGGCGCTGGTCGCGTCGGCGACCGCGCGGGCGATCCCGAAGTCCATCACCTTCACGGCGCCCGCGGAGTTGATCATGATGTTGCCGGGCTTGATGTCGCGGTGCACGATCCCGGCGCGGTGGGAGTACTCCAGCGCGCTGAGCAGCGCGGCCATGATCTCCCCGGCCTGGATGACGTCCATCGGGTGCTCGGGGTCGATGTACTCGCGCAGGGTGCGTCCCTCGACGTACTCCATCACGAAGTACGGGATCGTCACCTCGGAGCCGGTGATCGTGGTCTGCTGCTCCTCGCCGGTGTCGTACACGGCGACGATCGAGGGGTGGTTCAGGGACGCGGCGCTGTGCGCCTCACGCCGGAAGCGCTCCTGGAAGTTCGCGTCCCGGGCCAGGTCGGAGCGCAGCACCTTCACCGCGACCGTGCGGTGCAGGCGCGTGTCCTCCGCGAGGAACACCTCCGCCATGCCCCCGGTCCCGAGGATCCTTCCCAGGTGGTACCGACCACCCAGGATCACCGTCTCTCCGCTCACTCCACACCCGTCCTCGTGCCGTGGCCGACACCGATCGATCCGACCATCGTAGTAGCTGACGCCGCCTCGCCCGACGTCGTGCCCAGGCCCGCCGGCGCCGAGGCGTCGATCGCGCCGAGGGGCAGCAGTCCCAGGCCGCCCGCGACGGCGACCGCGATCGCGACGACCACCAGGATCACCAGCACCAGGCCCGGCACCGACATCCCGCCGACCCGCCGCCCCGTGCTCGTCCCGCGCACCGTGCGCGAGGACGCCGCGGTGTCCACGTCGTCGAAGGCGCCGCCCGAGAAGGCGCGCTCGGCGCCGTCGGCGGCGCCCGCCGCCGAGGCCGCATGCAGCGGGGAGGGGGCGCCGTCGCCGCGCGGGGCCGGGGCGGGCGAGGCCGCGGAGCG
>NZ_BCAK01000009.1:0-26022 GCF_001293905.1 Brachybacterium sp. SW0106-09 | reverse complement strand
GCCGTAGCCGTAGCCGTAGCCGTAGCCGTAGCCGTAGCCGGAGCCGGAGCCGTAGCCGTAGCCGTAGCCCGAGCCGCAGCCCGGCCCACGACGCCGCGGCTCGACCTCGTCAGGAGACCCGGCCGGTGTACTTCTCGCCCGGCGCCTTGCCCGGCTCGTCGGGGAAGGGCAGGGCCTCCGCGAAGGCGAGCTGAAGGGAGCGCAGACCGTCCCGCAGCGAGCGGGCGTGCTCGTTGCCGATCTCAGGGGCCGCGGCGGTGACCAGGCCCGCGAGGGCGGTGATCAGCTTCCGCGCCTCGGCGAGGTCCTGGTACTGCCCGGTCTCCTCGTCCTCGGCGAGGCCCACCTTCACCGCCGCGGCGCTCATCAGGTGCACGCAGGCGGAGGTGATGATCTCGACCGAGGAGACCTCGGCGATGTCGCGCAGCTCGTCGGCGCCGATCCCCTCGTCGTGGCTGTGCGGGGCGTCGTGGCTGTGCGCGGCGTCGTGCGCGTGCGGGGTGCTGTCGTGGGAGTGCTCGGTCACTGGGGGTCCTTCGTTCTCGGTCCGCGTCCGGCTCGGACGCGGTGCGGGGGTGGTGGTCCGCGGCGGGCGGAGGAAGTGGCTCAGCCGGCCAGGGGCAGGGATCCGGTCATGTCCTCGCCGAAGTCGACGAGGATCGCGGAGGGCTCGGTGCCGATCGGCACGTCGAAGACCAGGTGGACGGTGCCGCTGCCGCCGCCCGGGATCTGGGTGGGCCTCTTGCTGTCGGCGATGTGCACGCGGCTCGCATCGAGGTCGAGCGGGTGGGTGACGCCGTCGGCGGACTCCAGCGAGATCGACTCCGGGGTGAGCGGCGCCGCCCGGTCTCCCTGGTTGTCGATCTCGACGGTGGCGATGACGAACTCGCCCTCCGGCTCGACCGGGTTGCTCCGGCTGCCGACGCTGCGCACGCCCGCCTCGGTGCTCACCGTGGTCATCTCGACCTCGCCGATCGTCGCGCTGCCGCCGGAGGCCCCGTCCTGCGGGGCGGCGGTCCCGGCGGGCGCCGCCGGATCGGAGTCGCCCGGGTCGTCGGAGCCCAGGGCGCGGAAGGCGAGGATGCCCCCGCCGACCGCGACGGCGAGGACCAGCACGGCGACGAGGACGATCGCGCCGATGAGCAGCCCGCGGCGCGAGCCCTTCGCCTCGTCGGGGTCCTGCACCTTCGCGGGCCGACGGTTCGGGACGGCCGGGCGCGGGGGAGGGGTCGGGAACCCCTCGGGCACCGGGCGCAGCATCGCTCGGGGTGCGGTGACGCCCTGGACGCCGGTGACGGAGCGGCGCTCGGTCTCGGAGAGGTCGTCCGGGCCCTCGGTCTGCTGGGCGGGCTCGGCGGGCTCGACGCCGCCCGGGGACGGGAGCTCCTCGTCGTTCCCGTAGCCGTACTCGTGGGAGGCGTCCACGGGGCCCTGCGGGGCGGGGAGCTCCGGGGTGCCGGCCGGCTCCGCAGGGGCGGGGTCGGTGGGGAGCGCTGGCCGGCCGTCCTGCTCGTACGCCTCGCGGTCGGTGTGCACCTGTACTCCTCGCTGATCGCGGCCTGGCGGCGCGACGCACATCACCTGGACGTCCGTCGTACTCCTGGTAGGATAGTCGACTGGAACAGGTCGAAACCCTCGTCATACGTTCCTCAAGTGGAGTCCCTTCCCACCTCGTGGCATCCAGCCGCTGGGTCAGTATCGCAGTCGGGCGTCATCGTCCGGCGAGCGGGCCGTCGCGTCCGACCGCCGTCGCAGCGCTCGCACCTTGGGGCCTCCGCATGACTGCGGGGGCCTTCGTCGTCTTCCGACTCGAAACAAGGTGAGGAGCCAACATCAGCGAACAGCGCATCAACGGTCAGATCAGGGTCCCCAAGGTCCTCCTGGTCGGTCCCAACGGCGAGCAGGTCGGTGAGGTCCGTGTCGAGGACGCCCTGCGTCTCGCCCAGGAAGCAGACCTCGACCTGGTCGAGGTCGCACCGGGTGCGAACCCGCCCGTCGCGCGGCTCATGGATTACGGCAAGTACAAGTACGAAGCCAACCTGAAGGCCCGCGAGGCTCGGAAGAACCAGGCGAACACGGTCCAGAAGGAAATCCGGATGGGCCTCAAGATCGACACGCACGACTACGAGACCAAGCGTCGCAACGTCGAGAAGTTCCTCGACGGCGGCGACAAGGTGAAGGTCATCATCCGCTTCCGCGGTCGTGAGCAGTCCCGTCCCGAGCGGGGCGTCAAGCTCCTGCAGCGCATGGCGGAGGACGTCTCGGAGTACGGCTTCGTCGAGTCCCACCCGCGGCAGGACGGCCGCAACATGGTGATGGTCTTCGGGCCTCACAAGAAGAAGGCCCAGGCCATGGCCGAGGCCCGCAAGCGCAAGACCGACGCCGAGAAGGCAGCGGCCCGCGGCAAGGACGACGAGTCCACGCCCGAGGCCGAGGCCGGCGCCGAGTCCTGAGAACGTCACAAGGAGAAACAGGCCAATGCCGAAGAACAAGACCCACTCGGGTACCAAGAAGCGCGTCCGCGTCACCGGCTCGGGCAAGCTCATGCGGGAGAAGGCGAATGCTCGCCACCTCCTGGAGCACAAGTCCTCCACCCGCAAGCGCCGTCTGGGCTCCGACACGGATGTGTCGAAGGCCGATGCCAAGCGCATGAAGAAGCTGCTGGGCCGCTGATCGCCCACGCGGGAGCACGGCTCCCGCGACCCTGAACTTACGATCGAAGGAGTATCACGTGGCACGCGTGAAGCGGGCGGTCAACGCCCAGAAGAAGCGTCGGGAGATCCTCGAGCAGGCCAGCGGCTACCGCGGCCAGCGCTCGCGCCTGTACCGCAAGGCGAAGGAGCAGGTGCTGCACTCGCAGACCTACAACTTCCGCGACCGCAAGAAGCGCAAGGGCGACTTCCGTCAGCTCTGGATCCAGCGCATCAACGCGGCGTCCCGCGCCAACGGCCTGACCTACAACCGCTTCATCCAGGGCCTCGGCCTCGCGGGTGTCGAGGTGGACCGTCGCATGCTCGCCGAGCTCGCCGTCAACGACGCGCCGGCTTTCGCCGCCCTGGTCGAGGTCGCCAAGAACGCCCTCCCCGAGGACGTCAACGCCCCCGCGGCCTGACATCGCTGCCCGTCCAGCGATGACCGAGCGCCCGGATCAGTCCCCGATCACCTCCCCCCGCTCCGAGCGGGTGCGGAAGGTGGCGGCGCTGACCGGGCGCTCGGCGCGTCGCAAGCAGGGACGCTTCCGCGTCGAGGGGCCGCAGGCCGTGCGCTCCCTCCTCGCGCACCGTCCCGAGCTCGCCCTCGAGGTGCACCTCACCGAGCGCGCCGCCGACGCGCACCCCGAGCTCGAGCGCCTCGCCCGCGCGGCGGGCATTCCGGCCCGCCTCGTCGACGAGCAGATCCTGCGCGCCATGGTGCGCGAGAGCGGCCCGGCCGACGCGACCGCCGACGTCGCGTCCGCTCCTGCCGCCGCCGGGACGGGCGGCGCCCCGGGAGCGCTCGTCTCCCCGCAGGGCGTCGTCGCCGTCGGCACCCTGCCCGCCGAGGACCCGGACTCCGCGACCGCCGCGCTGGAGGCGCTCCCCGATGACGGGCCGCTCACCGTGGTCGTGCTCCACGAGGTGCGCGACCCCGGGAACGTCGGCACCCTGATCCGCACCGCGGACGCCGCCGGCGCCGATCTCGTGCTGCTGACCCGCACCAGCGCCGACCCGTACTCGCCGAAGGCCGTGCGGGCGAGCGTCGGCGGTCTCTTCCACCTCCCCGTCCTCACCGGCGCCGAGGGCGGGCCCCTGCTCGAGGCACTCGCCGCCCGCGGCATCACCGCCGCCGCGACCAGCGGCTACGCGGACTCCGAGCTGTTCGACGTCGACCTGCCCGAGCGGATCGCGTGGATCCTCGGCAACGAGGCGCACGGGCTGGACGAGGAGACGCTCGCCGCCGCGCCGCTGACCGTGCGGATCCCGCTGGCCGGCCACGCGGAATCGTTGAACGTGCACACCGCCGCGACCGTCTGCCTCTTCGAGACCCTTCGCCGACGGCGGGCCGGGGCATGAGCGCGCCCGTCGCAGAGACCGCCCCCGCGCGCCGCCGCGGCCCCGGCCGCGCCCTCGGCACCGCCGCGGCCCCCCTCCTGCTCCTGCTGGCCCTGCTCGCCGCGGGGCTCGGCATGCTCGCCACCGGGGCGCTGTCCCCGGCGACCCTCGTGCCCGCCTCGCCGCTGGTGACCTTCGGGCTGCCCGTCGTGCGCGCGCTGCACCACCTCGGCCTCCTCCTCGCCGTCGGCGCGGGCGCGACCGCCGTGCTCCTGCTGCCCGGCCCCTCGCGCCGCGAGGCGACGGTGCTGGACCCGCTGCGCCGCCGCGCCGTGCGCCTCGCCGCCGCCGGAGCGCTGCTGTGGACCCTTGCCGCCCTCGCCCAGATCCCGCTCGGCGGGCTCGAGGCGACCGGTGCCGGCACCGCGCTGAACGTCTGGGACGTCGCGATGGGCGGGGCGCTCGGCCGGCTGCAGATGCTCGTCGCCGTGCTCGCCGCGCTCGCGGCCCTCGCCTACGCCCTCGCCCGATCCACCGTGCTGGCCTGCTGGGGCCTCGCCTTCGCCGGCCTCGGGACGCTTTCGCTGGGGCTGGTGGGGCATGCCGGGGCGAGCCTGGACCACATCAACGCCGTCAACGCCATGGCGCTGCACCTCGTCGCCGTGACCGTCTGGGCGGGCGGACTGCTGGCCATCGCGCTGCTCGCCGGGCGGATGGACGACGAGGTGCTCGGCGTCGTGGTCCGCCGCTACTCGCCCTGGGCCCTGGCCGCGGTGGTCTCGCTGGCGCTCAGCGGCCTGATCAGCGCCGGGATCCGGCTGTCGGGCTGGGGGGATCTGGTCACGACCGGCTACGGCCGGGTCGTGCTCGCCAAGGCGCTCGGTCTCGTCGTCCTCGCCGTGCTCGGCGCCCTCCAGCGCGCACGGCTCGGCGAGCGGCTCCGCTTCCGCCACCTCGCCCTCACCGAGGGCGTGCTGATGGCCGCCGTGATCGGGGCGTCGATCGCGCTGGGCCGCTCCGCCCCGCCCGTGCCGCAGTCGGTCCCCGCCAGCGGCGACCTGAAGGTGCTCTCGCTGGCGGGCTTCCTCCCGCCCGAGCAGGAGTTCTCGCCCACGACGATGTTCACCGTCGTCCAGCCGGACTGGATCGCGATCGCCCTCGCCGTGGTGATGGCGGGGCTGTATCTGACCGGGGCGGTGCGCCTGGCACGGCGCGGCGACGACTGGCCGTGGCATCGCACCCTCGCCTTCCTCGCCGGCTGCCTCGCCTTCGCCTGGGTGATCTCCGGCGGCGCGGCGGCCTGGGGGAAGTTCCGCTTCGACGCCCACATGGTCCAGCACATGGCGATGATGATGATCGTGCCGCCGCTGTGGGTGCTCGGCGCGCCGGTGACGATGCTGTCCCGCGCCACTTCGCCCCGCACCGACGGGTCCCGCGGGGTGCGCGAGTGGGTGCTGGCCGCCCTGCACTCGGGCTACTCGCGGCTGATCTCCTCCCCGCCGGTGGCCGGGCTGATCTTCGCCGGCTCGCTGGTGATCTTCTACTTCACCCCGCTGTTCGAGCTGGCGATGTACAACCATCTCGGCCATGTGCTGATGACGGTGCACTTCCTCGCCTCGGGCTATCTCTTCGCCTGGGTGCTGATCGGCATCGACCCCTCCACCAAGCCGATCAATCCGGTGCTGAAGCTGATCACGCTGCTGGTGACCCTCGCGTTCCACGCCTTCTTCGGGATCGCGCTGTACTCGGCGACCTGGCTGGTCGCGGAGGGCTGGTACTCGGAGCTGGGGATGTACGGCCCCGACCGGCTGATGCTGATCCAGGAGCGGGGCGCCTCGATCATGTGGGCGATCTCCGAGGTGCCGACGGTCGGGTACGCGATCATCGTGGCGGTGCTGTGGATGAAGTCCGAGGACCGACGGGCCCGGCAGTACGACCGCAAGGCCGAGCGGGACGGCGGCGCCGAGCTCGCCGCGTACAACGCCTATCTCGAGAGCCTGCGCGGGGGAGGCGGCGCACCCGCGCCCGCCGCAGGTGCGGACAGCCCGGCGGACAGCGCGCCGGACGGCGCCGGTGAGCGCCGGGACGGCTGAATCGCTCGAGCCTACTCGCCGTCCGGGCGGCCGGCTGGTGAGCGGTCTGCTCGTTCGAATGCTGCTGTGACGAGCGCAAAGACAAGACCGAATAGCACCGCGAACGTAATCGCCGGCCCCGTCACCCCGCCGTCCAGCACGGCCCTGAGGGCGAGCGCCAGCACAGCGGTCATGACTCCGCGGATGACGGCTCTCTTCCAGGGTGCGCATCGGTCAGTACGGAGGCGGTTCGCCGGGCGGATGCAGGTCGCCGTCGTGCCCGACCCACCAGTCGTCCTCCCCGTCCGGTCCGGTGACCAGGTCGCCGGGGGAGAGGCCCTGCTCCCGCACCCATCGTCGGCGCGCGGCCGCCTCTGCCCGCAGATGTCGGAGGTGCTCGTGCTGCTCCCAGGCGGCGGTCATCTCGTCGACGACCTGCGCGGTGGCGAGATCCCGACCGTCCTCCTGCCGGGCCATCATCAGTCCGGAGCTCTCCCACCAGGTCGTGCCCTCGAGGTCGTCGCGCACCGGGTCCAGCAGTCCCAGCGTCTTCAGCCGGTGGTGCTCGCGGCAGAGCTCGTGCAGGTTCTCCGCGTCGGTCGTGCCGCCGGTGGTCGGATCGTCGTGGTCGTACTCCTCGAGGTGATCCGTCTCGGACAGCATCGAGGAGGGGCGGCCGCAGCCGGGCACCGCGCAGGTGGGATGGCGCAGCAGCAGGTGCGCACGCATCTCGGCGGTGGGCCGGTAGCGCTGCGCCGGGGCGGGGAGGAAGCGGCCCGACGTCGGATCCGTCAGGACGCGGTACCAGGTGCTCTCGTGCCCGGCGAGCTCGCGGGCCATCCGGGCGGGAAGCGGGATGGTGCCGTCGAGCATGCCGGGAGCGTCCGACTGCCCGAGGAGGGTCATGACCGGGACCGTCACGTTGACGCGGACCTGGGGCGGAGGAGGCGCGGCGTCACCCGTGGCGAGGGCCGAGCTCATCAGCACGTTGTAGCGGGTGCGGGCGAGGGAGGGAATCAGGCAGCTCGCCTCGATCTCGCCGCCCGGATCGACCGGCAGAGGGGTGCCCTGCT
Source organism: Brachybacterium sp. SW0106-09 (assembly GCF_001293905.1). Classification (NCBI taxonomy): domain Bacteria; kingdom Bacillati; phylum Actinomycetota; class Actinomycetes; order Micrococcales; family Dermabacteraceae; genus Brachybacterium; species Brachybacterium sp. SW0106-09. The sequence continues at coordinate 18,846 of NZ_BCAK01000009.1, read as the reverse complement.
CGAAGGCGCGTCGCTGACCGTCACGGACGGCATGGGCCGCGAGATCCAGGCGTCGGGAGAGGTCGAGGATCTCCGGGATCGGGCCGATGATGCGCAGGCAGCCGGTGCCGTCGGGCCGAGCCGGATCCAGGACCACGCGGCGGCGGCTCTCGGGCCGGGCATGCTCCGGCTCCTCGCTGCGCGCGACCGCGGCGGCGAGGAGATGACCGAGGACCCGCGAGAAGACCTCGGGGGAGACGGAGAGGTCGGTGCGGGAGAGCTCGACGTCGAGCCGCCGGAGGGCATCATCGTCGAGGCTCCCCGTGCGTTCCAGCAGCTTCTCGAACCACGGCGCCGGGAGCTCGCCGCGGGAGAGCCGTGCGAAGCACAGAGGGAGCAGCGTGGCCACGCGATGCGCCTCGCGGATGGCCGAGCGCGCCTGGGCGCGGGTGCACCGCAGGGCGAGGGAGAGGTGCAGCTCCTCCATCGCGCGCGCCTCGCGGGGGAGCTCCTCGGGAGAGAGCGGGTCGTGGGTCGCGCCGACGATCGCGCGGAACCTCCGGGCCAGCCGTCGCGAGTCCTCGGCGCCGCCGTCCCACAGCTGCTCGAGCAGCTCGGCCGTCTCCGGCGCCCGATGCTCGCCGATGCGCGAGATGTGCTCGCGGGTCGCACGGCGGCGTCGACGCCGCCGGGCCCGGACACGGGACAGGGTGGAGGCCGCCTCGGGGCTCGGAGGTGCGAGCAGCAGCGGTTCGGCGTCGGCCTCGAACTCGCCCATCCTCACCGCCTCCTCACGCTCACCTCGGGATGCTCCTCACCTCCGGGAGATGTGACCGATTCTACCGATTCGCCCCGACAGTCGAAAGGTGTGTGGACAACCCTGGAGAGACGCTGACCAGCCGTGACTGTGCTTCGCCGGCGTCGTGCGCAGGGGTATGACAGACACCGGCGGCGGCTCTCCGTGGAGGACCGCCGCCGGTGTCATCGAGCGATGCGACGCCTCAGGGCACGTGGCGCTCGGGCGTCGATCGGATCGAGACCTCTCTCAGAGCCAGTCGCCCTGCGCGGCCTTCTTCTCCGCACCGATCGTGGTGTCCGGGCCATGGCCGGTGTGCACCACCGTGTCGTCCGGGAGCTGGAACAGCCGCTCGCGGATCGACTGCTCGATCGTCTCCCGCGAGGAGAAGGAGCGGCCGGTCGCACCGGGGCCGCCCTGGAACAGGGTGTCCCCGGTGAACACCGCGCCCAGCTCCTCGGAGTAGTAGCAGGTCGAGCCGGGGGAGTGGCCCGGGGTGTGCAGCGCCTCGAGGTTCACGCCCGCGATCGTGAACATGTCCCCGTCGGCGACGTCGTCGTCCCAGGGCAGGTCGCCGTGGGTGAGCTGCCAGACCTCGCGGTCGGCGGGGTTCAGCAGGATCGGGGCCTCGAGCGCCTCGGAGAGCTCCGGGGCGAAGCGCACGTGGTCGTCGTGCGCGTGGGTGAGCAGGATGCCCACGCACTCGCGGTTCCCGACGAGCTCCTCGACCTTCTCGACGTCGTGCGGGGCGTCGAAGACGACGCACTGCTCGTCGTCGCCGAGCACCCACACGTTGTTGTCGACCTCGTGGGTCTCGCCGTCCAGGGAGAACGTCCCCGAGGTGACGGCATGGTCCAGCCGCGCGGTCACTTGGCCACCTCCACCACGGTGCGCAGGTTCGCGCCGTCGTGCAGGCCGTCCAGCGCCGCGTCCGTGCCGGCGAGATCGGTGCGGCCGGTGACGAAGCGGTCCAGCGGCAGACGGCCCTGCAGGAACAGGTCGGTGAGATAGGGGAAGTCCCGCTCGGGGAGGCAGTCGCCGTACCAGGAGGACTTCAGCGCACCGCCGCGACCGAACACGTCGAGCATGGGGAGCGTGATCTCGACGCCCGGGCGGGGCACGCCGACGAGGACCACGCGGCCGGCGAGGTCACGGGCGTAGAACGCGGTCTCGTAGGTCTGCGGGATGCCGACCGCGTCGACGACGACGTCCGCGCCGAAGCCGCCGGTGAGCTCCTGCACCTTCTCCGCGACCTGCTGCGGTGAGAGGTCCTTGGTGCACAGGGTGTGCGTGGCGCCGAGCTTCTCGGCGGCGGCGAGCTTCTTCTCGTCGACGTCCAGGCCGATGATCGTGGTGGCGCCGGCGAGCTGCGCGCCCGCGATCGCGGCGCAGCCCACGCCGCCCAGGCCGATCACGGCGAGCGACTCGCCGCGCTGGACCTGGCCGGTGTTGATCGCCGCGCCGATGCCGGCCATCACGCCGCAGCCCAGCAGGCCGGCGACCTCGGCCGGGGCGTCCTCGGAGACCTTCGTGCACTGGCCCTCGTGGACCAGGGTCTTCTCCGAGAAGGAGCCGATGCCGAGGGCGGCGGTGAGCTCGGTGCCGTCGGTCAGCGTCATGGGCTTGGAGGCGTTGTGGGTGTCGAAGCAGTACTGCTGCACGCCCTTCTTGCAGGCGCGGCACTCGCCGCACACGGCGCGCCAGTTCAGCACGACGTAGTCGCCGATCGCGACGTGGGTGACGTCCTCGCCGATCGCGGAGACGCGGCCTGCGGACTCATGGCCCAGCAGGAACGGGAACTCGTCGTTGATGCCGCCGTCGCGATAGGCGAGGTCGGTGTGGCACACGCCGGTCGCCTCGATGTCGACGACGACGTCGTGGGGGCCGGGATCGGGGATCACGATGTCCACGAGCTCGGCGGGCTTCTTCTCTGCGAGGGCGACGACGCCCTTCACGGTCCAGGACATGCTGGCCTCCTTCGAGGGAACAGGGTCTTGGTCAGCCTATCCGTGTCGCGCCGGATGCGTCGTCCGGTTCGCGGGCGTCAGAGGGACATGGGGGCCGCTCCCCCTGCCCGGCGCCCCGGCGGTGCGGCCTCTCCTAGAATGGTCCGCGGTGCCCGCGTCCCGGCGCGCGCATCCTCCGAGCACTCCAGGACGAAAGCGAAACCCGTGTCCGAGACATCTCCCGCGCCCGGCGGGCCCTCGATCGACGAGCAGTCGATCACCGCCGCCGTCGACGCCGCGCTCGCCGCGATCGCCGCGGCCCCCGACACCGCCGCCCTCAAGCAGGTGCGCATCGAGCACGTCGGCGACGCCAGCGTGCTGACCACCGCGAACCGCGCCATCAAGGACCTGCCCAAGGACCAGAAGGCCGCCGCCGGCAAGCTCGTCGGCCAGGGCAAGGGCCGCGTGCAGAAGGAGCTCGCCGCTCGCCAGGCCGAGCTCGCCGCCGCCGAGGAGGAGGCCGCGCTCGCCGCGGAGACCGTCGACATGACGCTGCCGACGGACCGTCGGCCGCGCGGCGCCGCGCACCCGCTGTGGACCCTCACCGAGCGGATCGAGGACTTCTTCGTCGGGATCGGCTGGGAGATCGCCGAGGGTCCCGAGGCGGAGTCCTCCTGGCTGAACTTCGACGCGCTGAACGCCGATGCGGAGCACCCCTCGCGCTCGCTGCAGGACACGCTCTACCTCGCGCCGGAGAACTCCGGGATGCTGCTGCGCACCCAGACCTCCCCGGTGCAGATCCGCGCGATGCTCGAGCGCGGCGCCCCGCTGTACATCGCGTGTCCGGGCACCGTCTACCGGGCCGACGAGATCGACGCGACCCACTCGCCGATGTTCAACCAGGTCGAGGGTCTCGCGATCGACAAGGGCCTGACGATGGCGAACCTGGTCGGCACCCTCGACGCGCTCGCCGCGCACCTCTTCGGCGGCGCGCCGATCACCCGCCTGCGCCCCAATCACTTCCCCTTCACCGAGCCGAGCGCCGAGATGGACTTCCGCTGCTTCGCCTGCGAGGCGCGGCTCGGCCTCGAGCACGACGCGGACCCGGACTGCCGCGTCTGCGGCGGCACCGGCTGGATCGAGATGGGCGGCTGCGGCATGGTCCACCCGAACGTGCTGCGCGCCGCCGGGGTGGACCCCGAGGAGCACCAGGGCTTCGCCTTCGGCCTCGGGATCGAGCGCATCCTCATGCTGCGCAACGGCGTGGCGGACATGCGGGACATGGTGGAGGGCGACGTCCGCTTCTCCCAGCACTACGGGACGGAGATCTGAGATGCCGCGCATTCCCCTGACCTGGCTCGGCGAGCACGTCGAGCTCCCTGCGACCGCCTCCGCGCTCGAGGTCGCCACCGACCTCTCCCGCGTGGGCCTCGAGGAGGAGGCGATCTTCGGCGCGCAGGTGACCGGCCCGCTCGTCGTCGGCCGCGTGCTCGAGCTCGTCAAGGAGCCGCAGAAGAACGGCAAGACCATCAACTGGGTGCGCGTGGACGTCGGCCCCGAGCACAACGAGGACGCCGACGATCCCAAGGACCCGCAGCCCGGCGAGGAGCGTCCGAGCCGCGGCATCATCTGCGGCGCGCACAACTTCGTCGAGGGCGATCTCGTCGTGGTCTCCCTCCCCGGCACCGTGCTGCCCGGCGACTTCGCGATCGCCGCGCGGAAGACCTACGGCCACACCTCCGACGGCATGATCTGCTCCGGCGAGGAGCTCGGGCTGGGCGCGGACCCCGATGGCGAGGACGGCATCATCGTGCTCGGCCGCGGCCACGCACGCGGCCTCACCGCCGAGCCGGGCGACGACGCTATCGCGCTGCTCGGCCTCGCGGACGAGGTCGTCGAGATCAACGTGACCCCCGACCGCGGCTACTGCTTCTCGATGCGGGGCGTGGCGCGGGAGTACGGCCACGCCACCGGCGCCGCCTTCACCGACCCAGTGTCCGAGGTCGCGATCACCGCGACCCAGGCCGGGGGAGTGCCCGTCCACCTCGCCGACGAGGCGCCGCTGAACGGCGCCGAGGGCTGCACCCGCTTCGTCGCGCTCGAGGTCGAGGGCGTGGACCCCGCCGCGCAGACCCCGCGCTGGATGGCCCGCCGCCTCACCCTCGCCGGCATGCGCCCGATCTCCCTGATCGTCGACGTCACCAACTACGTGATGCTCGACCTGGGCCAGCCGCTGCACGCCTACGACGCCGAGAAGCTCATCGGCCCCATCACCGTGCGCCGTGCCCGCAAGGGCGAGAAGCTCACGACCCTCGACGACGTCACCCGCACCCTCGACCCCGAGGACCTGCTGATCACCGACGCCGGCGGCCCGGCGGGAGACCGCGTGCTCGGCCTCGCGGGCGTCATGGGCGGCGAGGACACCGAGGTGTCGAGCGGGACCACGAGCATCGTGCTCGAGGCCGCGACCTTCGACCCCGTCACCGTGGCCCGCACCGCCCGCCGCCACCGCCTTCCCTCCGAGGCGTCCAAGCGCTTCGAGCGCGGCGTGGACCCGCAGCTCCCGCTGATCGCCGCGCACCGCGCCGCCCAGCTGATCGTCGAGCACGGCGGCGGCACCGTCTCCGCCCGCGTGACCGACGAGGGCGCGGTCGCCGCACCCGCCCCGATCAGCGCGGACCTGCACGACGCCGAGCGCGTCGTCGGCATCGCCTATACCGACGAGCAGGTGACCTCCTCCCTCGAGGCGATCGGCTGCACCGTCGCGCGCGGGGGCGAGGACGGCCTGCTGGTCACCCCGCCGTCGTGGCGCCCCGACCTCACGATCCGCGAGGACCTCGTCGAGGAGATCGCGCGCCTGGTCGGCTACTCCCAGATCCCCTCGGTGCTGCCGACGGCACCGGGCGGGCGCGGGCTCACCGTCGCCCAGCGCGGCCGCCGCGCCGCTCGCCGCGCGCTCGCCGAGGCGGGCCTGGTCGAGGTGAACTCTGCCCCGTTCGTCGCCGGCTCCGTGCACGACCGGCTCCGCTACGGGACGGACGACGCGCGCCGCGAGGCCGTGCGGATCCTCAACCCGCTCTCGGAGGACGAGCCGCTGCTGCGCACCGAGCTGCTGCAGAGCCTCCTGCCCACCGCGCGCCGCAACCTCGGCCGCGGCGAGGAGTCGGTCGCGATCTTCCAGCGCGGCTCCGTGTTCCGCGCCCGCGGGGGACAGGGCGCCGCCCCGGTGCCCGCCGCCGCCCAGCGTCCCAGCGAGCAGGAGCTCGAGGCGATCCTCGCCGCGCTGCCCGCGCAGACCGGGGCGCTCGCCGCGGTCGTCGGCGGCGCCTCCGGCCCCGACTCCTGGCAGGGCGAGCCCGCCCCATGGGGCTGGACCGATGCGCTCGACCTCGCCCGCCGCGCGGCGGCCGCCGTCGGCGCCGAGCTCGAGGTGCGCCAGACCGAGCACGCGCCCTTCCACCCGGGCCGCGCCGCCGAGCTGCGCGTCCACACGGCCGACGGGGACAGCCGCGTGGTCGGCGCCGCCGGCGAGCTGCACCCCGCCGTGCTGAAGGAGTTCGACCTGCCGGCCCGCTCGGCCGCCTTCGAGCTCGACCTCGAGGCCGTGATCGCCGCCGCCCCCGCCGTGGTGCGCGCCGTGCCGGTGCCCACCTACCCGCCGGCGAAGGAGGACTTCGCCTTCGTGGTGGAGGAGTCCGTGCCTGCGAGCGCCGTCGAGGCCGCGATCGTGGTGGGCGCCGGCGACCTCGCCGAGCGCGTCCACCTGTTCGACGTGTTCACCGGCGAGCAGATCGGGGAGGGGAAGAAGTCCCTCGCCTTCGCGATCCGGCTCCGCTCCGGCGAGGGCACGCTGACCGCCGAGCAGATCGGCGAGACTCGCCGGCGGATCATCGCCGCGGTCGAGTCCGCCGTCGGCGGCGTGCTGCGGGCCTGAGCGGCCGCGGCGCCGACGAGGCGCGCAGCAGCCACCACGCAGGGGAGGGACCCCGCTCGACCGAGCGGGGTCCCTGCTGCGTCCGCGACGCGTCCTCAGACGCACGGCGCTCGCCGACGTTCCGACGGCGGAGGTTCCGGTCTGGATAGGGTGTGGCCGTGACCACGCCTCACGGAGACCCTGACCCCGCAGCCCCGTACCCCGAGCCCGCCGCCGGGCCCGTGCCGTCGTACGCGGCGGTGCGACCCGAGCCGCGCGGCACGATCGCCTGGGCGCTCGGTTTCCTCGCCTACGTCCCGATCCCGTTCGCGAACGTGCTCGTCGCCGGGATCACGCAGCTCGTCGTCGGCCTACGACAGCGCCGCCACGGCGGCCTCGCCGCGGAGAACGGCGTGCGCGCCGCGAACTGGGGCCTCACCCAGCTGTGCTGGCCCGTGCTGATGGCCCTCTCGCTCGCGCTCGGAGTGCTCACCGGGGAGTCCACGGGCGACGGCGTGCTGTTCCATCCGGCGATGGAGGCCGTCATGGTCACCATGCTGATCCTCTACTTCGTGCTCGGGCTGATGCAGCTGATCTACGCGATCGTCGGCACCGTCCAGGCGAGCAGGGGCGCTCGCGTCGGCCTGCCCGTCATCCCGTTCCTCCGCCGCCCGCGGCGCTGAGGCGCTGCGAGGTGCCCGGTCGGGCCCGGCCGCAGGGAGAAGGGGCTGGCCCGTGACCTCGCCGCTGGGCACCCCGCCGTCCATCACGTGAACACTCCACGCCTCCATTGGCTGATCATGCAGAGCGCTGTATATACTTCCGACATGACGTCCGAGAGCAGCGCCACCGCCCCCGTCCCGGCGACCGAGCAGGCCGCGCGACGTCCGCGCGTCGCCGTCGTCGGCGCCTCCGGCTACGCCGGCGGGGAGACCCTGCGCCTGCTCGCCGGCCACCCCGGCGTCGAGGTCGCGACCGTGACCGCGCACTCCAGCGCCGGCAAGAGGCTCTCCGAGGTGGCCCCGCACATCGACCTCGGCCACGACCCCGTGCTGCAGGAGACGGGCGTGGAGACCCTGCGCGGCCACGACGTCGTGGTCCTCGCCCTCCCGCACGGCCAGTCGGGGCAGATCGCCGCCGCCCTGCGCGCCGAGGACCCGGACGTGCTCGTGCTCGACCTCGGCGCCGACCACCGGCTCGAGAGCGCCGAGGAGTGGGAGGCCTACTACCGCAGCGAGCACTCCGGCACCTGGACCTACGGCATGCCCGAGCTGCCGCTTGCCGACGGCACCCGCCAGCGCGAGCAGCTGCGCACCGCCCGTGAGATCGCCGTGCCCGGCTGCAACGCGACCGCCGTGACCCTCGCCCTCGCCCCGCTGCTGCGCGCCGAGCTGCTGGACGCCGGCGCGCTCAGCGCGGTCCTGCCCGTCGGCTACTCCGGCGCCGGCCGCGCCGCCAAGCAGCACCTGCTGTTCTCCGAGGCCTCCGGCACCGCCGCGCCCTACGCCGTCGGCGGCACCCACCGCCACGTCCCCGAGGTGCTGCAGAACCTCCGCCGCGCCACCGGCCGCGAGGACGCCCGTCTCGGCTTCACCCCGGTGCTCGTGCCGATGAGCCGCGGGATCCTCGCCGTGTGCACCGCCCCGGTCCCCGAGGGCACCACCACCGCCGACCTCCTCGCCGCCCTCGAGCACGACTACGCCGGCGAGCACTTCGTGACCGTCCTGCCCGAGGGCAGCGCCCCCGCGACCGGGCAGGTCGCCGGCGCGAACACGATCCGCATCGGCGCCGCCGTCGACGCCCGCAGCGGCCAGGCCACCGTCATCTCCGCGATCGACAACCTCGTCAAGGGCACGGCCGGCGCCGCGCTCCAGTCGATGAACCTCGCCCTCGGCCTGCCCGAGGCGACCGGGCTCAGCCGCACCGCGCTCGCCCCCTGACCCTCGCCCGCCGGGCTCCGCCGGCCCGTCGGCTCCCGTCGGTCGGCCGGCGCGCCCGTCCGAGCCCCACCCACCGCGCCCCTCGCCCCACGCTCCCAGGAGACCCCGTGTCGATCACCCGCCCCCGCGGCTTCCGCGCCGTCGGCCTCGCCGCCGGCATCAAGGCCGCCCCAAAGGAGGACCTCGCCCTCGTCCTCAACGACGGCCCGCGCGACGTCGCCGCCGCCGTGTTCACCGCCAACCGCGTCCAGGCCGCGCCCGTGATCTGGTCCCGCCGGGCCGTCGCCGACGGCCGGGCCCGCGCCGTGGTCCTGAACTCCGGCGGCGCCAACGCCTGCACCGGCCCCGAGGGGTTCCAGGACACCCACCGCACCGCCGAGCACCTCGCCGACCTCCTCGACATCGCGGCCCAGGACGTGCTCGTGTGCTCCACCGGCCTGATCGGGGAGCGGCTGCCGATGGAGCCGCTGCTGGCCGGCGTCACCGCGGCGGTCGACCGGCTCGACGCCGGGGAGGAGGCCGACGCCTCCGCCTCCCGCGCCATCATGACCACCGACTCCGTCCCCAAGACGGCCGAGGTCACGCTCCCCTCCGGCGTCATCGTGGGCGGCATCGCGAAGGGCGCCGGCATGCTCGCCCCGCAGCTGGCGACCATGCTCGTCGTCCTCACCACCGACGCCGACGTCGACGCCGCGACCGCCGAGGAGGCGCTGCGCGGCGCGACCCGCACCACCTTCGACCGCGTCGACTCCGACGCCTGCATGTCCACCAACGACACCGTCATCCTGCTGGCCTCCGGCGCGAGCGGCGTGACCCTGGGCGTCCAGGAGCTCACCGAGGCGGTGCGCACGGTCAGCGCGGACCTCGCCCGCCAGCTCGTCGCCGACGCCGAGGGCGCCAGCCACGACGTGCACGTCGTGGTTCGCTCCGCCACCGCCGAGGACGCCGCCGAGGCCGTGGCCCGCGAGATCGCCCGCTCGAACCTGGTCAAGGCCGCGATCTTCGGCAACGACCCCAACTGGGGCCGGATCGTGGCGGCGGCCGGCTGCGTGCCCGAGGCCGTCGCCCCCTTCGCCGTCGAGGACCTCTCGGTCACCGTCAACGGCGTGGAGGTGTGCCGCGGCGGCGGTGCCCACCGCGACCGCTCCGAGGTCGACATGACCCCGCGAGAGACCCTCATCGAGGTGGACCTCGGCGCGGGCTCTGCGAGCGCGGACATCTGGACGAACGACCTCACCCACGACTACGTCGAAGAGAACAGCGCCTACTCCTCATGACCTCATCGAAAGCCTCCGCCGCGCCCTCCAAGAACCCGCTGGCCGACCTCACTCCGGCCCAGGCCGCGGCGCATGCGAAGTCCGAGATCCTCATCGAGGCGCTGCCCTGGATGCAGCGCTTCCGCGGCAAGATCGTCGTGGTCAAGTACGGCGGCAACGCCATGATCGACGACGACCTGCGCCGCGCCTTCGCCGCCGACATGGTGTTCATGCGCCACGCCGGCATCCACGTCGTCGTCGTCCACGGCGGCGGCCCCCAGATCAACGCGATGCTGGGCCGCGTCGGCATCGAGTCCGAGTTCCGCGGCGGGCTGCGCGTGACGGACGAGGACACCATGGACGTGGTGCGGATGGTGCTGGTGGGCCAGGTGGGCCGCGAGCTCGTCGGCCTGATCAACAGCCACGGCCCCTACGCGATCGGCATGTCCGGCGAGGACGCGCGGCTGTTCGCCGCCCGCCGCCGCGGCACCGTCGTCGACGGGGAGGAGGTCGACCTCGGCAACGTCGGCGAGGTCACCGAGGTGCGGCCCGAGTCGATCCAGGACCTCCTGGACGCCGGCCGGATCCCGGTGGTCTCCTCGATCGCGCCCGAGACCGACGAGGACGGCCGCCCCACCGGCGCGGTCCTGAACATCAACGCCGACCTCGCCGCCGCCGCGCTCGCCGCGGGCCTCGACGCCGAGAAGCTCGTGGTGCTCACCGACGTCGAGGGCCTCTACCGCGACTGGCCGGACCGCGACTCGCTGATCCCCGAGATCTCCGCGAGCGAGCTGCGGGAGATGCTGCCCGGCCTCACCGCCGGGATGATCCCCAAGGCCGAGTCGCTGCTGGACGCGGTGGACTCCGGGGTGCGCACCGCGGCCATGACCGATGGCAGGATCGAGCACGCCGTGCTGCTGGAGGTCTTCACCGACAAGGGCGTGGGCACGATGGTCAGGAGGGACGACTATGTCTGAGACGCAGACGCAGGACACGACGCCGCAAGGCACGACGCCGCAGGACGCCCAGGAGCTCGCCGGCCGCTACTCCCGCTCCATGATCGGCGTGTTCGGCACCCCGCAGCGCGTGCTCGTGCGCGGCGAGGGCACGCACGTATGGGACGCCGACGGGAAGGAGTATCTCGACCTCCTCGGCGGGATCGCCGTCAACGCCCTCGGCCACGCCCATCCCGATGTGGTCGCCGCGATGACGAAGCAGGCCGGCACCCTCGTGCACGTCTCGAACTTCTTCGCCACCCCCACCCAGATCGAGCTCGCCGAGCGCGTGCTGCAGCTGGCGAAGGCCCCCGAGGGCTCGGGCGTGTTCTTCACGAACTCCGGCACCGAATCCAACGAGGCGGCCTTCAAGATCGCCCGCCGCACCGGGCGGCCCCGGATCCTCGCGCTCGAGAAGAGCTTCCACGGCCGCACCATGGGCGCGCTCGCCCTCACCCACAAGGAGGCCTACCGCGCCCCCTTCGAGCCGCTGCCCGGCGGGGTCGAGTTCCTGCCCGCCGGCGACACGGCCGCGCTCGAGGCGGCCCTCGCCCCGGGGGACGTCGCCGCGCTCGTGCTCGAGCCGATCCAGGGCGAGGCCGGAGTGCTGCCGCTGACGGAGGAGTACCTCCGCGCGGCCCGCGAGCTCACCGCCCGCCACGGCGCCCTGCTGATCCTCGACGAGGTCCAGACCGGCGTCGGACGGACGGGGGAGTGGTTCGCCCACCAGGCGATCGAGGGGCTGCAGCCCGACGTGATGACGCTGGCCAAGGGTCTCGGCGGCGGCTTCCCGATCGGTGCCGTGCTCACCTTCGGCGAGCACGCCACCGGCCTGCTGAGCCCCGGCCAGCACGGCACCACCTTCGGCGGCAACCCGCTGGGCGCGGCCGTGTCCCTCGCCGTGCTCGGCACCCTCGCCGAGGACGGCCTGCTCGAGAAGGCCCGCACCCTCGGCACGCAGCTGCAGGCCCGGATCCTCGAGCTCGCCGGGCGCGATCCGCGGATCACCGGCGTGCGCGGCGCGGGACTGCTGCAGGGGATCACCCTCGCCGCCCCGATCGCGCCGCAGGTCGTCGCCGCCGCCCTCGAGCACGGCTTCATCCTCAACGCCGCGAACCCCAGCACCCTGCGGCTCGCCCCGCCGCTGATCATCACCGACGAGGAGCTCGGCTCCTTCGTCGAGGCGCTGCCCGCCCTGCTCGACGCCGCCGAGCGGGCCGCCGCCGCCACCACCGACGAGAAGAGGTCCTGACATGCCCCGCCACTTCCTGCGCGACGACGACCTGAGCCCCGCGGAGCAGAAGGAGGTCCTCGCCCTCGCCCTCGAGCTCGCCGGCGACCGCTTCGCCAAGCGCCCCCTGGAGGGACCGCGCACCGTCGCGGTCGTGTTCGACAAGGCCTCCACCCGCACCCGCGTCTCCTTCGCCACCGGCATCGCCGAGCTCGGCGGCAGCCCGCTGGTGATCGACGCCGGCTCCAGCCAGCTGGGCCGCGGCGAGTCCGTCGCCGACACCACCGAGGTGCTCACGCGCATGGTCTCCGCGATCGTGTGGCGCACCTTCGGCCAGGAGCGGATCGAGGAGATGGCGGCCCACGCGACCGTGCCCGTGGTCAACGCGCTGACCGACGAGTTCCACCCCTGCCAGATCCTCGCCGATCTCCAGACCATCGCCCAGCACACCGGGGGACTGGCCGACGGCGACGCCGCGCTCGCCGGGCGCTCGCTCGCCTATCTCGGCGACGGCGCGAACAACATGGCCCACTCCTACCTGCTCGGCGGCGTCACCGCCGGGATGGACGTGCGGATCGCCTCGCCCGCCTCCCACCGCCCCGATCCCGCGATCGTCGCCCGCGCCGAGGAGATCGCCGCGTCGACCGGCGGCGCGGTGCTCGTCACCGACGACCCGCGCGAGGCGGTCGCCGGCGCCACCGCCGTCATCACCGACACCTGGGTCTCCATGGGCCAGGAGGGCGAGGACGGCCGCGGCGAGGAGACCTTCGCCCCCTTCCAGGTCACCTCCGAGCTGATGGCGCTCTCCGGCGGGATCTTCCTGCACTGCCTGCCCGCCTATCGCGGCAAGGAGGTCGCCGCCGAGGTCATCGACGGCCCCGCCTCCGTGGTGTGGGACGAGGCGGAGAACCGCCTCCACGCCCAGAAGGCCCTGCTGACCTGGCTGCTCGAGCACCCCGACGAGAGCACCGCCGCCCACGCCGTCGCGCACGTCCGCACCCGCGGCGCCCGGGAGCGCGCATGAGCGACTCCCGGCGCGCTCTCGCGCAGACCAAGACCTCGCGCCAGCAGCGCATCGTGCAGCTGCTGACCCACGAGGAGGTCTCCTCCCAGTCGCAGCTCGCGCAGCTGCTGACCGCGGAGGGGATCGAGGTCACCCAGGCGACCCTCTCGCGGGACCTCGTCGAGCTGCAGGCCGAGAAGGTCCGCGGCTCCGCCGGGAGCCTCGTCTACCGCCTCCCGCCCGAGGGCGGCACCGCCCGTCCCGTCGGCGCCGAGGGCGAGCTGCTCGAGGCGCGGCTGCCGCGGCTGGCCGAGGGGCTGCTCGTCTCCGCCGAGGCGAGCGGGAACCTCGTCGTCGTGCGCACCCCGCCCGGCGGCGCCCAGTACCTCGCCTCCGCGATGGACCGCTCCGTCATGCCCGACGTGCTCGGTACCATCGCCGGGGACGACACCGTCCTGCTGGTCTCCCGGGACCCCGCCGGCGGTGACCGCCTCGCCGAGCGGCTCCTCGACCTCGCCGAGGGCCGGCGCGAGCTCGGCGCCCTCGACGAGGACGAGGGCGGCGAGGCGCCGTGACGGCGCGCACCGGGCAGATCCGCCCGTCGGCCCCCGCCGGGACGACCCCGGCACCCTGGCCTCGCAGACCCTGACCTCGCCCACCTCCGGACCCAGGGACCGGGCCCCCGCGCCCGTCCCGCCGCCGCACGGCCCGCCCCGGCCATCGCGGCACCACCCCGACCACCACTGAACCCCCACGACCTAGGAGCACCCCCTCATGACCGAGAAGATCGTCCTCGCCTACTCCGGCGGACTCGACACCTCCGTCGCCATCGGCTGGATCCACGACGCCACCGGCGCCGACGTCATCGCCTGCGCGGTCGACGTGGGCCAGGGCGGCGAGGACCTCGAGGTCATCCGCCAGCGCGCCCTCGACTGCGGCGCCGTCGAGGCCTACGTCGCCGACGCCCGCGACGAGTTCGCGAACGAGTACTGCATGCCCGCCCTGAAGGCGAACTCGCTGTACATGGACGCCTACCCGAACGTCTCCGCGATCTCCCGCCCCGTGATCACCAAGCACCTGGTCAAGGCCGCGAAGAAGTACGGCGCCACCACCGTCGCCCACGGCTGCACCGGCAAGGGCAACGACCAGGTGCGCTTCGAGGTCTCGATCACCTCCCTCGCCCCCGAGCTCAAGTGCATCGCCCCCGTGCGCGACCTCGCGCTGACCCGCGACAAGGCGATCGAGTACGCCGAGCGCAAGGGCCTGCCGATCGCGACCACCAAGCACAACCCCTTCTCGATCGACCAGAACGTGTGGGGCCGCGCCATCGAGACCGGCTTCCTCGAGGACATCTGGAACGAGCCCACCAAGGACGTCTTCTCCTACACCGACGACCCCGCCTTCCCGCCGGTCGCCGACGAGGTCGTGATCTCCTTCGAGCAGGGCGTCCCGGTCGCGATCGACGGCCGCGCCGTCACCCCGCTCGAGGCGATCCAGGAGCTCAACCGCCGCGCGGGCGCCCAGGGCATCGGCCGGATCGACATCGTCGAGGACCGCCTGGTGGGCATCAAGTCCCGCGAGGTCTACGAGGCGCCGGGCGCGATGACGCTGATCACCGCCCACCAGGAGCTCGAGCGCGTGACCCTCGAGCGCGAGCAGGCCCGCTTCAAGCGCCAGGTCGGCGACCGCTGGACCGAGATGGTCTACGACGGCCAGTGGTTCTCCCCGCTGAAGAAGTCGCTCGACGCCTTCATCGAGGACACCCAGCGCTACGTCAACGGCGACATCCGCATGACCCTGCACGGCGGCCGCGCCACCGTCACCGGGCGCCGCTCCGAGACCGGCCTGTACGACTTCAACCTCGCCACCTACGACGAGGGCGACACCTTCGACCAGGCCAGTGCCCGCGGCTTCATCGACATCTACGGCCTCGCCGCCAAGCAGGCCGCGGCGCGCGACGTGGCGCTCGGCAACGGCGAGGACCTCGACGCCGCCGAGGACCAGGCATGAGCGACGCCCCCTCCGCGAACTCGCACGGGGAGCCGACGGGCGCCGTCGATCCCGGGGCCGACGCGTCGGCCGCGCAGGAGAGCGCCGCGCTGTGGGGCGGACGCTTCGGCTCCGGTCCGGCGGCCGCGCTGGCAGCGCTGTCCGTGTCCACGCACTTCGACTGGCGGCTCGCCCAGTACGACCTGCACGGCTCGAAGGCGCACGCGAACGTGCTCCACGCCGCCGGGCTGCTGAGCGACGAGGAGCTCGCCGGGATGCAGGACGCGCTGGACCGCCTCGCGGCCGACGTCGCCTCCGGCGCGTTCGCCGCCGCACCCGAGGACGAGGACGTGCACACCGCCCTCGAGCGCGGCCTGATCGAGCGGGCCGGGAAGGACCTCGGCGGCAAGCTGCGGGCCGGCCGCTCCCGCAACGACCAGATCGCGACCCTGATCCGCCTGTTCATCCGCGACCAGGCCCGTGCGGTCGGCGATCAGGTCCTGGACCTCGTCGACGTGCTCGTGGCCCGGGCCCGCGAGGTGCACGGCGCGCCCATGCCGGGCCGCACCCACCTGCAGCACGCCCAGCCGCTGCTGCTCAGCCACCACCTGCTGGCTCATGCCTGGCCGCTGCTGCGGGACGTGGAGCGGCTGCGGGACCTGGACGCCCGCGCGGATTCCTCCCCGTACGGCTCGGGCGCCCTGGCGGGCTCGAGCCTGGGCCTGGACCCGCAGGCCGTCGCCCGCGAGCTCGGGTTCGGCGACTCGGTGTGGAACTCGATCGACGGGACCGCCTCGCGGGACCTGACGGCGGAGTTCTCCTTCGTGCTGGCGATGATCGGGATCGACCTCTCGCGGCTCGCGGAGGAGGTCATCCTGTGGAACACCAAGGAGTTCTCGTTCATCACCCTGGACGACTCCTACTCCACCGGCTCCTCGATCATGCCGCAGAAGAAGAACCCCGACATCGCCGAGCTCGCCCGCGGCAAGGCCGGGCGCGTGGTCGGCGACCTGGTGGGGCTGCTGACCACGCTCAAGGCGCTGCCGCTGGCGTACAACCGCGACCTGCAGGAGGACAAGGAGCCGGTCTTCGACCAGGTCGACTCGCTCGACCTCGTGCTCCCGGCCTTCACCGGGATGATGGCGACGCTGACCTTCCACACCGAGCGGATGGCGGAGCTGGCCCCGCAGGGCTTCTCCCTCGCCACCGACATCGCCGACCATCTCGTGCGCCGAGGCGTCCCGTTCCGGGTCGCGCACGAGATCTCCGGCTCCTGCGTGAAGGTCGCCGAGGAGCAGGACAAGGAGCTGTGGGACCTCACCGACGACGAGCTCGCCGGGATCTCCGAGCACCTCGACCCCTCGGTCCGGGAGGTGCTCTCCGTCGAGGGCTCCATCGCCTCCCGTGATGCGAAGGGCGGCACCGCCCCGGTGCGGGTGGCCGAGCAGACCGACGCCGCGGCCGCCCAGGTGGCCGGTCTGCGCGCCTTCACCCGGGACCGCGCCGAGGGCTGACACCCGCGCGACGAGGCGGCGCTCCGGGCCCTGCCTGCCGAGGGGAGCTCCGCCCCTGGACGGCCGGGCGCCGCGCTGCGACACCCGCCTCCCGGCGCGGTGTCCACCGGAAGGATGGGAGAGGCCCGGGACCTGCACATGACAGGTCTCGTGCCTCTCGCCTGCCGTCCACGACCGCCGACGCCGTCGGGCCCGCGCGCGATATCGCGTGGCACCCCGCCCCGTGAGTGGGGGACAATGACCGTGGCCCCGACCGGGGACCGCACCGCACCACCGAGAGGAAACGATCGATGCATTCCGTCCTGGACGAGCTCGCCTGGCGAGGACTCGTCGTGCAGACCACCGGGCGCGAGGCGCTCGGAAGCGCTCTGGCGGACGGACCGATCAGCCTCTATTGCGGCTTCGACCCGACCGCCGCCTCCCTGCACGTCGGCCACCTGACCCAGGTGCTCACGATGCGTCGCCTGCAGCTGGCCGGCCACCGCCCCTTCGCCCTCGTGGGCGGGGCGACCGGTCTGATCGGCGACCCCCGCATGTCCGGCGAACGCGTGCTCAACGACGCCGAGATCGTCGCGACCTGGGTCGAGAGCCTGCGCGGCCAGATCTCCCGCTTCCTCGACCTCGAGGGGGAGTTCGGCGTGACCATGGTGAACAACCTCGACTGGATCGGGCAGATGAGCGCGCTCGACTTCCTGCGGGACATGGGCAAGCACTACCGCATGGGCACGATGCTCGCGAAGGACACCGTCGCCCGCCGTCTCCAGAGCGATGAGGGCATCAGCTACACGGAGTTCAGCTACCAGGTGCTGCAGGGCATCGACTACCTCGAGCTGCATCGCCGGCACGGGGTGTCCCTGCAGTACGGGGGCAACGACCAGTGGGGCAATCTGCTCTCCGGGGTCGACCTCATCCACAAGGTGGAGGGGCACGAGGTCCATGCGCTGACCACTCCGCTGGTCACCAAGGCCGACGGCACCAAGTTCGGCAAGAGCGAGGGCGGTGCGGTGTGGCTGGACGCGGAGCTCACCAGCCCCTACGCGTTCCACCAGTTCTGGCTCAACGCGGCCGACGCGGACGTCGTGAACTACCTGCGCTTCTTCACCTTCCGCAGCCAGGAGGAGATCGCGGAGCTGGAGCACGCCACCGAGACGGCCTCGCACGAGCGCGCCGCGCAGAGGGCCCTGGCCGACGAGCTCACCACCATGGTCCACGGGGCCCGGGCCACCGAGCAGGCGAAGGCCGCGGCCTCTGTCCTCTTCGGCCGCGGGGACGTCCGCGCGCTGGACGAGCAGACCGTCCTCGCCATCGCCCGTGAGCTGCCCGGGGCGGAGGTCTCCGCGACCACGCCGCTGGTGGACGCGTTCGTCAGCGCCGGCATCGCGCAGTCCAAGGGTGCGGCCCGACGGGACGCCGACGGGGGAGGACTCTCCGTGAACGGGGAGAGGATCTCCGCCGACGACCTCGCACGGGAGGTCGGAGAGCTCGACGCGCTGCCGGGGGCGAGGCTCCTGCTGCGTCGCGGTCGCAAGAACGCCGCGATGGTGCACCGCCTCGACTGACCGGTCCGTCGTGTCGACTCCCCGTGTCGACACGCCGGCGCGGATCCCGCCGCCGCCCCACCGAGCCCCGCCACTCGACGCACAGTCGAGAGGCGGGGCTCGGTGCATGCCCGGGGGCATGCCGGGACGGTGGACCGCCGGGATCTCCGGAGCGACCGTCCGCGGCACGCGGATAGCCGTCGACGAGCTTGCTTGTCAACCTGACGATAAGGACCGGTGACCCCTCTCTCAAGCGTGGGTCACATTCGGATGAACGAGCGCTTTCCCAGTCGAGCAAAGTGGGTACTGACCTGCAGGAACTCCAGTTTCGGAGAGTGAACGGAGGCTGAACGGAGCGGCTTGACGGCCCCTCGCGGGACCCGTAATGTTCTTTCTTGTCAGCAGCGAGGACGCAGACGCGAAGGACCGAGAGCCTCCCCCGGGAGGAGCGAGGAACGAAGCGACTGGGACTCACTGCCGGCCTGCCGGGACGAGAGATCGGACCAGCGGCCGTGACTCGGGCACGGAAGGATCGCACCGCGATCCGGAGGTGACCGGGACCACACGGAGCGGAGTTGGACCTGGCCGCGAAGAACTGCTAGAGTAGTGACTCGCGCCGGGACGACGAAGCAAGTAGGAGTCGTCGACGGGATCACCCGCCGGCAACGAGCCTCAGAGATGAACCGCAGAAGCGGGGACTCGACGATGTGCGCGTGTTGCTTGATATCTCAATAGCGTGTCTGTTT